>NZ_SMKJ01000032.1:0-34698 GCF_004348615.1 Micromonospora sp. KC207 | reverse complement strand
GCAGCCCACCCACCACGAGCCGGCCCACCACAACACCACAAACATCCGCTCGTGCTTTGCGAACCGAACGAAGCAGAGCCTCGTCTCTGTGTGCTACCAAGAAGCCGTTGCCGGCAGGCCTTGGACGTCTGCGGCCGGGCTGCCTTGATGAAGGGCTAGGAGTACGTGGATGAGAGCGATCGTGTACGACCGGTACGGGCCCCCGGATGTGTTGCGGATCGAGAACGTCCCCAAGCCGTCTCCTACTGCCCGGCAGGTGCTCGTCAAGATCGCGGCGACCTCGGTCAACCTGAGCGATTGGGAGACCCTGCAAGGCTCACCGCTGTATTCACGTATCGGTGGGCTACGCTCACCGGCACGCCGGACACTCGGCTCGGACATCGCCGGTCGGGTCGATGCGGTCGGCCCGGCCGTCACCCGGTTCCGGCCCGGTGACGAGGTGTATGGCGACAACCTCATGCTCAAGGGCGGCTTCGCCGAGTACGCGATCGCTCCCGAGTCGGTTCTGACCCACAAGCCCGCCGCCCTTACCTTCGCCGAGGCCTCAGCGATCCCGCAGGCGGGCGTCATCGCGTGGCAGGGGACCAAAGGCGCCGCAGCCGGGAAACGGGTCCTGATCAACGGTGCCGGCGGAGGATCGGGCGCATTCGCCATTCAGCTCGCCAAGCAGCTCGGCGCCGAGGTGACCGGCGTCGACAACGCCGGCAAGCTCGACTTCATGCGATCGGTCGGCGCGGACAAGGTGATCGACTACCGCAGCCAGGACTTCACCCGCAGCGGCCCGTACGATCTCATCCTCGACCTGGTCGCGCACCGGTCGGTGTTCGCCTACCGCCGGGCACTGACCCCCGGCGGCCGTTACCGGTGCGTCGGCGGATCGGTCTCGGCGCTGCTGCGCGTACTGACGATCGGTGCCGCGGCCGGCCGGCTCACCCACCGCCGCCTGGGCGTGCTCGCCGTCAAGGAAGGGCCGACGCATTTCGCACCGGTGGCCGACCTCTGCGCCACGGGCAACCTCACCATCCACATAGACCGATCCTTCACCCTCGATCAGGTGCCCGAGGCGTTGGCCCACGTCGGAGAGGGACGCGCACTCGGAAAAGTCATCGTGACCGTCAACTGACCAGCGACATCCGCACATGCCGCGAGTCGAGCGGTCTGGCCGACTGACCGGATAGCCGATGAGCGATCAACGTGCTGCCGAGGCGATCCAGTGTGGGCCTGACGTCACGCCCCCGCGATCGGGTATCCAACCGCGGCGATGTCCTCATGCAGCCTGGCAACGGTTGCCTCCGGGTTCAAAGCCTGATGCGCTCCAGCACAGCGAGTGCCCTACAGCGGTCCCGCAGCACATCGATGGACGGCAGCCTGGCGGCGATGTCGTACACGGTCACCCGGTGAACCTACGCCGAAACAGCACAGACACCGTCACGCACCTTCAGGGCATCCACGAGACTCCGGTGGCAATGCGCACTCATGCCGCCGACCGGGGCGCGGCGGGAAAGCCTTGCCGTATCACGCGACGCGGCGCTCGTGCCATGCGGCCCTCTCACCGCTTGTCCGGCCGCCTCGGCCACCTGCTGCTGACTGATCAGCCCCGAAAAGCGCAGATTCGACGGACACTGGCCGTCCGTAGCTGGCTGGGTGACCCGCACATCCGTCATCGGGCCCGCCGAGCACCTCTGGGTGGGTCAGGCCGGATCGACGCGAGCGACAGCGACAGTCTGGGCCAGGTCGCGGTCGGCGCAGGCGGCCGGCCGGGGGACCAGTGCGCCGTGCACGGTGACCCGGTCGCCCGGGTTCAGTGCCTCGGCCGCCTCACCGGTCAACGCCCAGCGCCGCGTCCCGACCAACAGCGTGGTGCACCCGCCCGAGCGTTCCACGGCGCCGGTGAGGGTACGCCCGCCCCACGGCAGTCCGCCCGGGATATTCCCGCCGGATGGCGGGGGCGGCGCGACACCCGTGCGGCGCGGCGAGGGCCGCCCGGCCGACCCACCCGGGTTGGTCGGCGGCGCGACGCCGGAGCCGCCAGCGGGCGGGGGCTCGATGGTCGACGCCTTGCTCGGCGGCGGTGGACCGGTCGGTGGGACGGCCGGCCGCGGCCCGGGGTCGCCCCCCAGACCGCAGGCGGTCATCAGCACCAGCACCCCGACCGCGGTCAGCACTATCGACGCTCGACGCATGGACAGCACACCTCCGTGATGTGGGACGCACCGTCATCCGCCGCGGTTCCCCGCTAGCGCGGGTAGAAGCGTCGGTAGCGGCGGACCAACCGCCACTGCACCAGCACCGCGGCCAGGGTAAGCACCATCATCACCAGCGTGGCCGCCGCCGCGTAGCCGTAGCGCAGGTACTCGAAACCGGTCTGATACACAAACAGCGACAGGTAGGTGGTGGCGTACGGGGGCGGGCCACCGTCGGTCACCACGAACGCCGGCACGAACGTGAAATGCAGGCTGGCGATGGCGTCGCGGAGCGCCAACAGGGCCAGGACCGGCGCCATCAGCGGCAGGGTGATCCGGCGGAACACGTCCCAGCCGGTGGCATCCTCGATCGCGGCCATCTCGTAGACGTCCCTGGGCAGCGCCCGACGCGCGGCCAGCAGCACCACGAAGGTCTCCCCCATGGTGAACAGGCTGACCAGGATGATCGCGGCCCGGGCATCGGTTGGGTCCGTGAGCCACTGCGGCGGAGTGCGCCCCAGCGCGGTCAGCCCGTTCTCCCCACCGACGCGGAGCACCTGGTTGATGGGACCGTACAGGGGATTGAGCAACCACAGCCAGAGCAGGCCGTACGCGATCTCGGGCACCGCGGTGGGCAGCAGCGCCGCCGCGCGGGCGGTGCCCGCCCCGGGGGTGCGGCGGTGCAGCAGCAACGCCAGGCCGAGCGCGATCAGCACCCGCAGCGGCACGGCCACCACCGCGAACACCAGGGTGTTGGTCAACGCGATGCGGAAGATCGGATCCTCGACCAGCGCGGTGAAGTTGTCGACGCCGGCCCAGGCCGGTGGGCGCACCAAATCGTAGTGGGTGAACGCCAGGGCAAGGGTGACCAGGGCCGGCAGCAGCACCAGCCCGACCAGGCCGGCCAGGTACGGCGCGAGCATCAACGCCAGTTGCCGCCGCGAGCGCGCGTCGGGCCCGGCGGGGCTGCCGGCTCCTGTTCCCGGAGCTCGCGGGCCTGCCTCGCTCCCCGCGCTCACGTGTCAGCTCCTGTTCGCGGCCGCGTGGCTGCCGGACCCGACTGGTTCCGCACGCTCACGGCGCCAACCGGCGGCCGGAGGTGGCGTCGAAGACGTGCGTGTCGGTCCAGCGCACGCCGACGCGTACCGCGGCACCTCGGTCGGGACGGCGGGGGGTGGGCACCCGGGCGACCACCGGATGCCCCCCTTCGAGGGTGAGGTACACGTAGGCGTCCTCGCCGACCACCTCGACCCGGTCGACGGTGGCGGGAGCGCCGTGGCCGGTGTCGAGGTTGACCGCCTCGGGCCGGAAACCGATCTGCGCCTCGACGGGCAGGGCCGGTGGGTCGCCGGTGGGCAGCAACGGGCTGCCTGCCGGCAGCAGGTTCATCGCCGGGGAGCCAACGAACCGGGCCACGAAGACCGTGGCGGGCGTCCGCCAGATCTCCTCCGGGGTGCCCACCTGCTCGATGCGGCCATCGCGCAGCACGGCGATCCGGTCGGCGAGCACCAGCGCCTCGGTCTGGTCGTGGGTGACGTGGACCATCGTGGCACCGAGACGGTCATGCAGGGCCCGCAGTTCGGCGCGCATCTCCACCCGCAGCGCCAGGTCCAGGTTGGACAACGGCTCGTCGAGCAGGAACACGTCCGGCTCCCGCACCAGCGCCCGGGCCAGGGCGACCCGCTGGCGCTCGCCGCCGGAGAGTTGCCCGGGCCGGCGATCGAGCAACCCGGCGCAGCCGACCGTCTCGGCCGCCGCCCGGGCCCGTTCGCGGGCCACCCTGTGCGGAGTGTCGCGCACCTCAAGCCCGAAGGCGATGTTCTCGGCGACGGTCAGGTGCGGGAACAGCGCGTACGACTGGAAGACCATGGAGACGTTGCGCAGGCCGGGCCGCTGGTCGGTGACGTCGCGGCCGGCGATGCGCACCCGCCCGGCCGTTACCGGCTCCAGTCCCGCCGCGACTCGCAGCACGGTCGACTTGCCGGCGCCGGACGGACCGAGCACGACCAGCAGCTCGCCGCGGGCGACGGCAAGGTCGACCTCGTGCAGGACCGTCTCGGTGCGATATGCGGCACTGACACCGTCGAGGACCAGTCCGGCCCCGCTCACCCGTTCTCCCCTCGCGCGAACACCGGCCGGCTCTTGGCGTCCAGTTCACGGATGACGTCGTCGAGCCGGTCACCGCGGTGCATGGCGTTCTCCAAAATGCCGTAGCTGAGGTCCTCGATCTCCGGCCAGGTGGAGACGGTGGGCAGCGCCCGGACGGTGGGGATGGCGTCGAGGAAGATCTGGGAGTTGCGCGGCGGCAGGTTCGGGTCGAGGAAGGCCGGAGAGCGGGACGTCTCGATGTGCGACGGTACTGTACGGCCAGTCGCCGCGATGATCTTCTGCCCGTCCGCCGACATGGCGTACTCCATGAACCGCCAGGCGGCGTCCTTGTTCCTCGACCCCCGGGTCATGCAGTACGCGTCGGAGTGCAGCACCCCGACCGGCCGCTGGTAGACCGGAAGCGGGGCGACGTCCCAGTCGAAGCCGGTGATGGTGCGGAAGTTGGTGGTGGCCCGCCGGGAGGTCATCAGCATGGCGAGCCGGCCGTTGAGAAAGCGGGACTCGTCGTCCTCCGCCTCCACCTCCGCGTCGCTGGGCACCGCGCCGTACGCCAGCCGCAGATCGACGAGGTTCTTCAGCGCCTCCCGAGCGGCGGGGCTGTCCAGGGCTAGCCGGGTGGGCCGGACGGGGTCGTCGACGATCTCGCCGCCGTTGGACCACACCAGCGGCGCGAGCCGGATGATCGACGGCTCGACGCCGAGGCCGTGCACGGCGGGCAGCCGGGCGGCGCCCTCCGCCTCGGTGCCCTTGATGACCAGGCCGCGGCCGTCACGGGTCATCGCGGTGGCGGTACCGACCAGGTCGTTCCAGGTCCAGCCGGGTTTGGGTTCCGGTACGCCGTACCTAGCGAACAGCGTGCGGTTGTAGTAGACGACGAGGCTGGAGACGTTCTGCGGCAGGCAGAGTTGCTGGTCGTGCCATTTGAACGCGTCCATCGCCACTGGGTAGTAGTCGGCCGGGTCGACCGCGTCGGAGGCGGCGATGCGCTCGTCGAGCGGCTCGACCACGCCCTTGGCCGCGAACTGGCCGTAGAAGCGGTAGTTCATCAGGAACACGTCCGGCGGCGCACCTCCGGCGACGGAGGTGGCCAGCCGGGCCAGCAGGTCCTTACGGTCGCTGGCCTCGACCAACTGGACCCGCCCGCCGGGCCGGGCCGCCTCGTACGCGTCGACCAGCGTGCGGTACGCGGCCAGTTCCTCGGGGGCGCCGAAGACCAGCAGCTTGATCTGCTCCTGTGAGGGCGACCCGACGCCGGAGCCGCAGCCGGTGACGGCGAGCGCGCCACACAGCGCCGCGGCAAGCAGGGACTTCGGTCTCACGGTGGTCATCCCCTCGGATCAGAATGGTCGTGCAGGAAGCGCCGCTGCGCCAGGACGAAGACGCCCAGCGCGGGAAGCGTGGCGATCACCGCCCCCGCCAGGAAGACCGGGAAGTTGGTGAGGTCCAGCAGCGACAGCGACCGCAGTGCCAGCGGCAGGGTGAACAGATCGCGATCGTAGACGTAGATCAGCGGGTCGAGGAAGTTCGACCAGGTCAAGATGAAGGTCAGCGCGGTGAGACCGGCGGTCACCGGGCGCACGAGCGGCAGCGCGACCTGCCACCAGGTGCGTACCGGTGACAGGTCCTCGACCTGGCAGGCGTCGTACAGGTCTGCCGGCAGCGCCCGGAAGGCGAGGTAGTAGACCAGGACGTAGAGCGGTGAGGTGCCCAGCAGGGCCGGAGCTATCAGAGGGACGAGAGTGTCGGTCAGCCCCAGGAAGCGGAAGATCGCGAAGCGCGGCACGAGCAGCGCCGTCGGCGGCACCATGAGCGCGACCAGGGAGGCCGCGACCACCACGGCGGTGGTCCGTGGGGCGAGCCGGGCCAGAGCGAATCCGGCCAGCGAGGCGACAAGCACGCTCAGCGGCACCGCCACGACGGCGACGAGCACCGAGTTGAGCGAGGCGCGCAGCAGGCCGCCCAGGTCGAGGGCGCGTTCGTAGCCGGTGGTGGAGAGCGGGTCGGGCACCAACTGCGGAGTGGGTGACGGCGGTAGGCCCGGCTCGGTGAGGGAACCGGAGACCAGCAAGAGCAGCGGTGGCACGAACACCAGGATGACGAAGGCCGCGCCGAGGGAACGCCACAGCCGGGCGGCCCGCTCGGGCAGCGGTGAGGGGCCGCGGTTGCGGCCCCTCACCGGGATGTTGCCGATGGTCCGTTCCCTACTTGAGCTTGAACTGCCAGGCACCGAGGCCGTGTGAGGCGGCGTAGAGGATCCGCTTGCCCGGCACGATGGTCAGCCCGGCGACCTCGACGTTCGGCATGCCGCCGGCCGCCTTCGCCCAGGAGGTGCTGCCGTTGGCCAGCCGCAGCACACCGAAATCAGTGGAGGCGTACAGGTCGCCGGTGACGTCGTCCCGGACCAGGTCGGTGATCGGCTGGTCGCCGACGTTGTACGACCGGTCGGTCCAGGTCGCCCCGCTGCCGGTGGCCCTCACCTCGAACGCGTGCCCGACGGTGGCCGGGGTGTTGGAGTTGAAACCGCTGTAGGAGATCCACGCCCGGGCCGGGTCAGCCGGGTCGATGTGGACGCTGGTGACGAACCGGTTCGGCGTGGTGGCGGTGTCGACGCGGGTCCAGGTCACCGCGGAGGCCGGCTCGGCGTCGGCGTTGCGGGTCACGAAGACCCGGCCGGTGCTGGTGCCCGCCCATGCGGTGGAGGTGTCCGAGTCGACCCGCTGGATGACCGAGACAGCGCCGCCGGCCCGGTCGCCCCACGCGGCGCCGGTCAGGTTGGTGGTACCCAGCGGCTCCCAGTCGCCGCACTGCGCCTCGTACGTGCCGGTCCACGAGTTGCAGATCCGGTCGGCCTCGGCCAGGCTGCGGCCACCCAGGCCGAAGGTCTTCGTGCGGTACACCGACAGTCCGGTGCCGGCGAACATGGTGCCGCTGACCTTCGGGTCGCTGATCACCGGGGCGTAGAACAGGCTGCCGGGTTGGCCGTAGATCGGGTCGGCGGTCCAGATCCAGCTGCCGACGTCACCGTTGCCGAAGTTCACCTCGGGCGAGACGTCGAAAAAGGTGTGGAACCGGAACTCCGGCTTGCCGACATCCCAGCCGGAGGCGCCGCCGTCGCCGATCATGGTGTTGACCCAGCGGCGGCGCTCGCCCTTGTTCTCCCAGGTGCCGTTGTCCTGGGTACCGCCCTGCAGCAGGTTCGCGTTGTGCGGGCTGACCGACAGACTGATGAACTGCAGCGTGTTCATGCCCTTGTTGATGCCCTCCAGCTTGGAGGGAATCCTCGCCAGCATCTGCTTGCAACGGTCCTTCTGCGCCTGCGTGGTCAGGTTGCGGCCGGGGTTGTCGCACCAGGACGACCGGTCGACGAACTCGCCGCTGGAGCGCATGACGCCGCCGTCGTTGGCCTCGAAGAACTGGTACGGGTTACGTGGGTTGGTGATCAGCGCGTGCTGGTCGGGGTGCAGGCCGTTGGGGTGCAGCTCGTCGGTACCGTCGTAGGTCATGTCGGTGCCGCTGACCCCGGCGTCGGTGGAGAGGACCACAGCCCGCTTGTGGGCCACGGTCTCCCCGTAGACGTAGCTGCCGCCGGTGTAGACGATGTCCGGGTGTCCCTCGGGGGTGTGCACGAACACGTCGTACCAGCACTGGCCGGTGCACTGGTTGTAGGTGGCAAAGCCCGGGTCGGCCGGGTTCGCGCTGCTCAGATCGGTGAACGTCGGGTTGCCGGTGGCCACGTCGTCGCTGCGGAACAGCCGCGAGTACGGGTTGCCGATGTTGCCCTCGTAGACGTACATCCGGGTCTTGCCACCCGGCAGGGTGGTCACGTCGATCGCCGCGCGCGTCTGGAACACCGCGGCGTTGAGCGACGGCTTAATCTGCGTCCACGTCGCACCGGCGTCGGAGGAGCGCCACACGCCTCGGGCATAGGAGGAGGCGTAGAGGACGTTCGCGTTCTTCGGGTCGAGCTTGACGTAGCGCACACCCCGTGGCGAGCAGGAGGTGGTGTTGTTGTACTCGGCCATGCTGCCGGTGCACTCGCTGGCGTCCGCCGAGCCGTTGTGGATGAACTTCCAGCGCTTGCCACCGTCGGTGGACTTGTACAGGCCCCACTTCTCGGCGTCCGGCACCGGCCTGGTGCCCCCGGTGCAGCAGGAGCTGGACATGCCGCGCAGGGCGGTGGTGGTGGCCACGTAGAGCGTCTTGGGGTCACCGGGCTTGACGGTGATCTCGCCGATGCCCTTGCCCGCCAACACATCCTTGCCCAACGGGCCGGACCAGGTCAGGCCACCGTCGGTCGATCGGTACAGGCCGACGCCGCCGACGCAGCCGGAGCCGCAGGTGTTCGCCTCGCCGGTGCCGACGTAGATGGTCAGGCCGGTGGGGTCGTTGCGGTCAATCTTCACCGAGCCGGCGGCGTTGATGCCCAGCGGACCGCCGCGGTAGAACCACTTGGGCTCGGCGGCGAGGATGTTCAGGGTGCCCCAGACACCGCCGCCGGCCGGGGTGACGTACGCCCGGCAGAGCAGCTCGCTGCAGTCCGGGCTGATGTCGATTGAGGTGACCCTGCCGCCTGCGACGTACTCGTTGGGCACGTAGCTGAACGCGTCGCGATACTCGGTGAACGGGTAAACCGCCTCGCTCGGCCCGACGTTGGTCCACCGTTGGCCGCCGCGGAAGCGCTTCTCGGCGGCCGCGTAGGCCGCCTTGGACCGGTCGAGCTGGGCGATGGTGATCGCGTTGGCCGGATAGGCGCGCTCCAGGAACTCCTGCTGGGCGGCGCCACCGGGTCCGTCCGGCGACATGCCGTCGTTGCCGGGAGCAGCCTGCCGCAGGCGCTCTAGATGGGCGCCGAGCCCACCGGGCATCTCACCGTCGCCAATCGCGGCGGTGGCTGGCGCCTCGGCGCCAGCGAAGTGGATACCGACTAAACCGGTCGATGCCACCAGAGCACCGATCGCAAGGCATGCAAGGAGATGGCGACGTCTGCGCTTCACGAGGGTCCCTCCGCCGAAGGCGTCGCCGCAGCGCGGTGCCTGGATTGGCGACCGTCGCGGCAGCGTCCACGCAGGAGGATGTCAGAGATCAGGATCAAGGACAATCCCACAAGCGCATCAAAGTCCGCGCAGGGCTGCCCGCACGCCTGACTACAGACAGCCCATCGACGGCCGCCTTGCGGTCGACAACCGCGCCCACAGCACCGCTGTTCGATGCAGGAGCTGCTCGACACCGGTGTGGACCTGCGCCGCACGGTGGCGGGGGCTCGACGAGCTGCAGAACTTCCTCACCGGCAGCGACGCGCTGACCGAGCAGGTGCTCCGGCGGCTGCTGGCGGGGCAGCGGCCGGCGGTGGTGATCGGGACGATCTGGCCCGGCTGGCTCGCCGATTTCAACAAGCCCAACATGGATGCGAATGAAGATCAGCTGCGCGCGCCGGCGCGGGCGGTTCTGGCGCTGACGACCACCCGGATTCGCATCGAGGTGCAGCCGCAGTTCAGCCCGGCCGAGCTGGAGCAGGCCGCGGCGGTCGCCGATCCACGGCTGCACGGGAGCTGGCAGCGGCCGAGGACGGCAGGGTGACCGAGGCGCTGGCGGCGGTGCCGCAACTGGCCGCCAAGTGGCGCACCGGCACCGACCCACGACTGGGCCCCAGCGTCGCCGGCACCGCGTTCCCCACCGGCCGCGACGTCCCGACGTCGGACGCGTATCGATCGGCGTGCACCGGTTAGTGCCGGGGTCAGGCGGCACGACGCCGTTCTTCGGCAGTGCTGGTCAGCGGGTCTTCTTCGTTGTCCGCTTGCGGGGCGGCGTCAACAGTTCGGCGATACCCGCGATCGCGGAGGGCACCAGGCGGTAGTACGCCCACACGCCGCGCTTGTCCCGTTCGAGGAGGCCGGCCCCGGTGAGGATCCGAAGGTGATGGCTCACGGTCGGCTGGGACAGCCCGAGCGGCGCGGTGAGGTCACTCACCGAAGCCTCGCCCTGCGGAGACGACTGGATCAGGCTGAGCAGACGCAGGCGAGCCGGGTCGGCAAGAGCCTTCAGCACTCCCGCGAGCCGCTCGGCGTCGGCGCGGTCGATTGGCTCGCCGGCAAGGGGCGAGATGGCAGGCGTCGTCATGTTCGTTGATCCCACGCCCTGCATCGTCGCAGCAACACCGCCACAAGGCGGGCAAAACGAGGGACGGATCACGCCGACGTCACGGATGGCCGTCCACACCGTGTCGCCGGGTCGGCGTTCTGCGGCTCGAGGGTGGTGCCGAGGTTCCCGGTCGCCACAGAACAGCAGAACCTCCACAGGCTGGCCGCCCAGCGCTCAGCCCAGCGCCGATGCGATGGCGAGAGCTGCCCTTGAACGATCCGCAGGGCCTCGGGTCGAAGCCCACCGATGGATGGTCTGACGGCGAGCGACGCGGGCACTACAACTAGAACTCGGACCACCCGCGACTCGGGTGTCCGCCGCGTTCACTGAACTGGCCCGAGCGATCTGACCGATGCTCCGCTGACGCAGATCGGCGCGTCCATCGATCCGACAACGCAACAGCGCCCGGCCGGCTAGCTCAGGGGCGGGGCGGAGCCGGCCGGCCGTACGTCACCCGCCGGGTGGGCGGTCGTTGAGGCTGGTGGATCGAGGGTCAGTTCTTCAGGCCGGTCAATGACGCCGCGCTAACGGGGGGCCTGATCCGGAAGCGAGGGCTGATCACCACGCTGCGGCGGCCACGTCGGCGGCTACCGGCGGCTGGCTGACCGTCACCCCGGTCCCGGTCAGCCGGACCATCGACACACCCTGCACCGCCTCTCAGAACGGCGCGGCAGGCGACCCGGCGGCCGCTCCTTCAGCGAGGAGAACCAGGATGACCACACTCGAAGCGATCACGCCGCAACGGCCGCCCATGGAATCTGTCCGGCCGCACGCTATATATCCCAGCAAGCCGGACCCGATGGGCTGGCGTACCAACACCCCCTCCCAGGTCCAGTCCTATCCGCGAGGAACCCACACCGCGCTGCAAATGGGTGCGGCCGCCTCCGACGTCTTGACCCAGTGCCGGCACCAGGTTCGTCAGGCGCTGCTCGACGCCGTCAGTGATCGTCACGTCGACGTCCACACCGCCAACACCCTCCTGCGGATCTTGGACCTGCCCCTGCTGCCCCACCGTTGGCAGGCCCGCCTCGTCCTACCCCTGCTCATCGAGGTCACCGCGAGCACCCGCAAGGACGCCTTCCAAGCCGCCGAAGCCGCCGCCGAAGCCGCCGTCAACGCCGAACTCGCCGGGCGGATCGAGTGGGACGAGTGCGAACGCGAAAGCGCCGAACCCGGCGGCTTCGACCCGACGCCATCCAAGAACCTCGCCCATGGCCAGCACCTCGCCCCGTAGCGGTCCCTCCCGGCGGGCGTCTGTTCACGATGTAGGCGCCGGCGGCGCCCACCCGAGTCGCCCTCGGTGCCCATCAACCGCCGGCCGCGATCACGGGACGGGTGCTCCCCGCGCTGTCCATGACTTCCTCGTGGGTGCTCTCGTTGACGCCCTACAAATAGCAGGCGGCGCTGTTGGGCGACGCGCCTGGCATGACTCGTGCAAGGCGTTCGTGTGATCTCTTGGACCGGCGTACGACCTTTGGTGGCGGTGTGCGTGACCTTCGCCGCTGCCTCCCTGATCGCCGTGCCGGTGACCCTCGGTCTCGGCTGGGACGAGGTTGTCTACGTGAGCCAGCACGGCACCCGAGCGCCGGCGGCGTTCATGAGCGCTCCCCGCGCCCGCGGCGTGACCCTGCTCGTGTGGCCGGTCGCCTCGTGGCTCGACTCCACAGTCGTGCTCCGGTTGTTCCTCACCGTCACCGCCGCGGTGTCGCTCGGGCTCGCGTTCTGGGTGTGGTCCCGAGTGACCCACCGCTCTGGCAGCGCCGCGCTGGCGGCCGGCCTGTACGCGAGCCTGTGGATCGCCCTGTTCTACGCCAACGCGGCGATGCCTAACCACTACACCGCCATGGCGGCGGTCGCTGCGGTCGGGTGTTTCCTGCTCGCCGGAAGCGAACGGGCCGCGCTCGGGGCGTACCTCGGGCTGGTCGCGGCGCTCGCGGTGGCCGCGTTGATGCGTCCGGCCGACGCCTTCTGGCTCGGACTCCCCCTGATCGGCGTGACGCTCGCCGTGCGGGCGTTTCGGCGGTGGCGGCTGGCCGCGTCGGTGGTCGTGGGCCTCGCGGCGGGCGGCGTTCCGTGGGCGGTCGAGGCCGAGCTGCGGTACGGCGGGATCCTGGAACGCATCCAGCAGGCTGGCCACGTGCAGGGCGGAACAAGCCTCCAGTTCTCGCTGTGGCACGTGATCAGCACCCTGGACGGGCCGATCCTCTGCCGGCCGTGCGACAGTCCGCTGCGCTGGCCGGCCGCGCTGTGGTGGGGTGCGCTGGTGGTGCTGGCGCCCCTCGGCGTCCGGGTGGCCCGCCGGGCAGGCACGGCGTCGACGGCATGGCTACCCCTGCTGGTCGCCGCCTCGATGGCCGTTCCCTACCTGTTCCTGATCAGCTACTCGGCACCCCGATTCCTGCTCCCGACCTACGCGTTGGCGCTCGTCCCCGCCGCGTCCGGCCTCGCCGCACTGCTCGCCGCGGCCTCCGGCAGCTGGCGGCGATGGCTCGCCGCCCTGGTCGCGGTGGGCTTCGCCGGCCACCTCGTCATCCAGGCCGGCATCCTCCGTCATGTCGTGTCGCAGCAGCTCAGGGGCCGCGAAGACTGGACGAGCATTGCGCGAGCGTTGCGATCGAACGGCGTGCGCCCGCCGTGCGTGATCTCCGGCCACGAGGCCATCCCCGTCGCCTACTACACGGGCTGCCGGGCCCTGGAGGACCGAGGAAACAACCGCAACGCGAGCACCGCGGAACTGCGGGAGGCCGCCGCGGCCGGGCCCTTCGCCCTGCTCACCAAGGAGACCGCCCCGCCCGACTGGGCCGAGGACTGGCATCGAGTACCGGTACGAGACCTCAGCAGCTCCGGGTGGACGCTGTACCTGCCGAAGCGGGCGCCGGGATCACCGAACTGACCACCGCCCGAACGCGGTGCCCGGTGGTCATGTCCGGATGTCCCCCGCTGGCCGGCCGGAGCTGTCCCTGTCCGCCTCCCGCGCTCAAGGGCCCGCGGGAGGCGGTCGGAGTGCGCAGCGCGGCGCGAAGCACGACCGTAGGTGCGGTGATGGTCGCGTGGCTGATCACCCGCAGCCCCGCGACAGGTACGGGGCTGGGGATCGCCATCGATGGCAAGGGCATCGGTGGGTCCCGTACCGCCCATAGCGCGGCCCGACAGGTCTTGGCCGCCTGCCCTTCGGAACCCGAGAGACATCCGATGGTCCGTAGTCGTCGGAGACCTCGCCCTCGCCCACGGCGCCGACGCGACACGTCTGGTGCGTTGGCGTGCCCGGCTACCCACACCCGACCGCACCCCCGGCCGGCCCGTCGGTGAACTGTCCGGGCGCTTCCTCGCCCTGCGGGTGCGTCCCGCCGGCCGAGTGATCCGACGCGGACCCCACCGCGGCCAGGACGGTGTCCTGCCCGAATGCTGGCTGCTCGTGCAATGGCCCCCGGCCAGCACGAACCCACCGACTACTACCCTCGGACTCGACCCCTTCGAAGGCCGCTGCTGGATCGGCTGGCACCGCCACGTCACCCTCGCCACGGCCGCCC
Source organism: Micromonospora sp. KC207 (assembly GCF_004348615.1). Taxonomy (NCBI): domain Bacteria; kingdom Bacillati; phylum Actinomycetota; class Actinomycetes; order Micromonosporales; family Micromonosporaceae; genus Micromonospora; species Micromonospora sp. KC207. The sequence continues at coordinate 20,738 of NZ_SMKJ01000032.1, read as the reverse complement.
AACTCCTCCTCACCCGACTACGGTTGACACTCCCAAAGCGACGGGGCAGAACTAAGCCTGTACGCCGTCCTCCGCGAACTGCAGTACCTACTCGCGACCTGGCTCGGGTTCTGCCCCCTCTGCCACCAACTCGTCCCAACCCAACAAAGCACTATCAGTCGTACGCGATGGCCCGCAGGACGTCCGTGCGGGCGGCCCGGACGGCCGGTAGCGCCGCGGCCAGCACGCCGATCACCACGCCCGATGCCAGGTACGCGGCGAGGAGGGCCCAGGGCAACGCCAGCTCGGTGATGCCTTCGCCGCGCAGCGCTCGCGCGACCGCAGCGCCGAGTCCCGTCCCGACGGCGATGCCGAGCAGCGTGCCGAAGATGGAGATCGCCATTGCCTCCACAGCGACCATTCGCACCGTCTGGCCGCGGCTGAGACCGACCGCGCGCAGCAGTCCGAGTTCCCGGGTGCGTTCGAGCACCGACAGGGCCAGTGTGTTGACCACGCCGAACGCCGCGATCAGCATGGCGATGCCGAGCAGAACCTGCAGCAGCGCCAGAACGGTGCCGAAGACGCCGGTGACGTTGTCGACGAACCCGTCGGGGTCGGTGACCACCGTTTCGGGACTGTCTGCCAGCAGCGCGCTCACCCGAGCGTGTACGTCGGCCTCGGACGCGCCGGGCGCCAGCCGGACCAGTCCGGTGGAGGGCTGCTGCCGGGAAAGGTCCGGCACCACCGAGGCCGGCATGAGCCAGCCGCTGGACCAGTCGCTGCGGTAGGTGCCGGCGAGGGTGAAGGTGCGGCTGCGGCCCCTGGCGAACGAGATCTCAACCGGGGAGCCGATCTGCAAACCGAGGTCAGCGGCGGTGTCGGAGTCCGTGAGGATCTCGTCGGGCTCGAGGGGGCCGAGAGTGCCGGCCACATGTTCGACCTTGATAGTCGACCGCCAGGCCGCGATGTCGTCGACCGCGACGATGCCGGTCCGGCCACGGGCTGTCATGGCGACGTCGTCGTAGATGCCGGCAACGGCCGCGACGCCCGGCACTGCCCGGATCCGGTCGAGGATTGCCGGGTCGAAGGTCTGCGGGCGCTCGGTGCTCGTCGGTTCGGTGAGGATGAGGTCGGCCCGGAAGTGGTCGGCACCCGTGCGCCGCAGGCTCACGGTGGCCGAGGTGAGCACGATGCCCACTGCGGTGACCACGGCGATGCCGACCATCAGCGCCGCCGCGGTGCTCGCGGTACGGCGCGGATTGCGGCCGGCGTTGAGCCGTCCCAGCCGTCCGGGCACCGACCAGGCGAACAAACGGCCGATCAGAGGCACCGTGGGCCGGGCGATGAACGGGGTGAGCGGTGCCGCTCCGACGAAGCTCGCCAGGACGCCGCCGAGGACGGTGCCCAGAGCGATGTCGTCGGTGCCGTCGGCGAACGCGAGGACGAGCAGGGCGACGCCGACGACGCCGATCACGGCCCCGGTCACGGTCAGCTTGGTGAGCGGCCGATCGGATGCGGAAACCTCACGCAACGCCGCCACCGGTGGGATACGGGACGCCCGTAACGCAGGTCCAACGGCCGCGACGACGGTGACCGCCGCGCCGAGCGCGATGGAGGTGAGCACCGCGAGCGGCGGCACGGTCACCGCGCCAAGGCCCAGATCGCCCATGGCGGTGTCCCTGGCCAGCCGGGGCAGTGATACGGCGATGCCCACGCCGAGGACGGCGCCGGCCGCCGAGGCGGCGAGCCCGACCAGTGCCGCCTCCACCAGCACTGAGCCGATCAACTGTCGGCGGCGCGCGCCCAGCGCCCGCAGCAGGGCAAGTTCCCGTGTCCGCTGGGCGAGCAGAATCGAGAACGTGTTGAGAATAAGGAAGACGCCGACGAACAGGGCGATCCCGGCCACGGCCAGCAGGATCTGGGTGATGGTGGCCAAGTCCTCCCGCGCCGACTCGGACTGGGCCGCGCGCAGTTCGTCGCCGGTACGTACGACGACGTCGTCGCCCAGCGCGCCGCGGAGCCGATCCCGCAGGACCTCGGGGGTGACGCCGGGTTCGGCCCGGACATCCACCGCGGAGTACACATCCGGGCGGCCGAGCATGAGTTCGGCCGCGACCGACTCGTGAAAGGCGACTTCGTGGGCGCCGCCCACGCTGTCCCGGTCACCGCGGTAGCCGATGACGCCGACCACGGCGAACGTCTGCTTCGGACGCTGGGTGAGCACCCCCACCCGGTCGCCGAGCTGCGCGTCGGCGGCCAGGGCGAGCGCCGCGTTGATCGCGATCTCGCCGGGCGCGGCCGGTGCGCGGCCGGCCCGCAGCCGGACCGAGCCGCGCTCACCGGTCCAGTTGGTGCCCAGCCGGGGCCGGTTGAAGCTGGTCCGGACCACTTTGCCATCGGCACCGACCAGCCGGGCCCCATCCTCGCTTACCACGCCGGTCGCCGTGGCCACGCCCCCGACTGCGGCGACCCGTTGGACCAGGTCGGCCGGCACCGGCGTGGTGGCGGAATCCTCGCCGATTCCGGGCAGCACCTGTTTCGCCGTCACCTGAACCTCGGTGTCGGAGTGCAGGCCGGCGTACAGGCCACGCAGCGACGCATTGAGGGTGTCGGTGACCACGAGGGCCGCCGACATGAACGTCACGCCCAGGACGACCGCCAGCGCCGATAGCAGCAGCCGGAGCCGGCGCGAGCGCAGGCCGGCGAGGGTCACCCGGATCATCGGGCCGCTCCCCGGGTGTCCAGGCGCTTCATCGTCTCGAGTACGGCGTCGGTGGTCGGCGCGGCCAGGTCCTCGACGACCGTGCCGTCGAGGAGGAACACCACCCGGTCGGCGTACGCGGCGGCAGCGGGGTCGTGGGTGACCATCACGATCGTCCGGCCGAATTCGCGGACCGACCGGCTGAGGAAGCCGAGCACCTCCGTGCCGGAGCGGGAGTCGAGGTTGCCGGTGGGCTCGTCGGCGAAGACCACCTCCGGCCGGTTGATCAGGGCCCGGGCGCAGGCGACGCGTTGCTGCTGGCCGCCGGAGAGCTCGGCCGGCCGGTGGCCGAGACGGTCACGCAGGCCGATCGTGTCCACCACGGTGTCGAACCAGTCCGGCTCAGGTTTGCGGCCGGCGATCGCGAGGGGGAGCAGGATGTTCTCCCGGGCGGTGAGCGTGGGCACCAGGTTGAATTGCTGAAAGATGAACCCGATCCGCTCCCGGCGCAGACGGGTCAGCTCGGCGTCGCGCAGCCCACTGACCCGGGTGTCACCGACGCGTGTCTCGCCGCTCGTCACCGCGTCGAGCCCGGCCAGGCAGTGCATCAGCGTCGACTTGCCGGACCCGGACGGGCCCATCACGGCCGTGAGCTGGCCGCGCGCCAATGCCACGCTGACGTCTCGCAGCGCGGTCACCTCGGCGGCGCCCGTGCCGTACACCTTCCACACGTTCTCGGCCTGCACGGCCGGTTCGTTTTTTGTCGTCACGCCCTCAGCCAAGCGGCCGTCCGCGCCGCCCGCACTGTCCCCAGCTGGGGTCCCGAAGGTGTAGCCAGCTATACCGTGCCGCCGGCCCCACGCCGGTAGCGTGGGCCGACATGCCGGTCCGTACCGCCTTGGAGGCGCTGTCGCTGCCCCCGATGCAGCTGGTGGGCAGTTCGTGGCCCTGGCGGTCGGCGCTCTACCTGGCCGTCGGCGCGCTGCCCAGCGTGCCGGCGATCCTCCTTCTGATGCGGTACGGCATCGAGGAACCGCTGCCGGTGCTGTTGGCCGCGGTGTCGACGCTGGTCGCGGGCGCGATCGTCTTCGGCCTGCTGGAGCGGCGGCGACTGCGCCTGGTCGACAACGTGCCGTTGCCGGACGCGCACCGGCCGCTCCACCGGCGAGGCTGGCGGCATGCCCTTCGGGTACGGCTAAACGAGCAGGTCACCTGGCGCGAGATCGGCTTCACCGGCATCTCGACCACCGTCCTGTGCTGGCTCGACGCCGTCGTCCTGGCATGCATGGTGGGCTATCCCACAGTCGCCGTGCTCAGCCCACTCCACGAGCGGGACAGACCACCTCTGGCAACCCTGATATCGGGGATGATGGGCGTAGGGCTACTGGCCGCGGCACCGTACGTACTGACCGCCTGGGCCGGCGCTCGGGCCGCGATGGCACGGGCGCTGCTCGAGCCTCGGGAGTCGGACCGGCTCGGTGAGCGGCTGGTCGAGGTGACCCGGTCGCGGGCACGGTTGGTGGACGCGTTCGAAGGGGAACGCCGCCGCATCGAACGCGACCTGCACGACGGCGCACAGCAGCGGCTCGTGGCTCTCAACGTCTACCTCGGCCTCGCCCGGCTGGAGGTACTAGCCGGGTCGCCGGCGCACGACCCGCTGGTCAAGGCGCAAGAGCTGGCCCAGCGGGCACTGAGCGAACTGCGTGAGCTCATCCGCGGCGTGCACCCGCAGGTGCTCACCGACCGCGGGCTCGCCGCGGCGCTGCACGACCTCGCCGGACGCTCGCCGGTGCCGGTCGACGTCGACGTCCGGCTGCCCGGCCGGCTTCCGCCCTCCATCGAGGTCACCGCATACTTCGTGGTCAGCGAAGCGCTGACCAACATCGCCCGACACAGCCGGGCCGGTCGGGCCGCTGTCACCGCGGGCCTGCACGGTGACCGGCTGATCCTGCGAATCAGCGACGACGGGGTGGGTGGTGCGGATCAGCGGGCCGGGACCGGACTCACCGGACTGGCTGACCGGGTCGCGGCCGTCGGAGGAACGATGTCGCTGTCCAGCCCGCCGGGTGGGCCGACGCTCGTGCAGGCCGAGTTCGCCGGGGTGGTGCGATGACCGGCGACCGGCGGGTGATCGTCGCGGAGGACGACGTGCTCACCCGCGAGGGGATCATCAGTCTGATCACCCGGTTCGGGCATCGGGTAGCGGACGCCGTAGCGGACGCCGACGCCCTCGTCCATGCGGTACGCGAGCACCGGCCGGACGTGGTCGTCACCGACGTACGGATGCCGCCCACTTTCACCGACGAGGGGTTGCAGGCCGCGTTGCGCTTACGTCGAGACGATCCCCGCCTGCCGATCCTCGTGGTGAGTCAGTACGTCGAGCAGACGTACGCGGCGGAACTACTGGAATCCGCCCGCCCCGGCACGGCCGGCATCGGCTATTTGCTCAAGGACCGTATCGGCGAGGCAGCCGAGTTCGTCGAGGCGCTCGACCGCGTCGTCGACGGCCACACAGTGGTCGACACCGAGGTCGTACGCCAACTGCTGCGCCGGCGCCGCGATCCGCTGACCAGGCTCACCCCCCGAGAGCGCGAGGTCCTCGGCCTCGTGGCAGAGGGCCGGTCAAACGCCGCGATCGCGCGCGCCCTGTTCGTCACCGAAACGGCAGTGGCCAAACACATCGGGAACGTGCTGATCAAGCTGGACCTGCACCCCGACGAAGACGACCATCGCCGGGTCCGAGCCGTGCTCGCGTACCTGCGCGGCTGACGAGAGCCTCGACATACCGGCTCCTGACCCAGGTCGACTTACAACAAGGTGACAGCGTGGTCAGCGGGAAGGCTCCGTCGAACCGCTGCCCCGCGAGCCGGGCCAGGTAGTTGACGACACCCGCCGGCCGGTACGTGTTGAGCACGGCGGTCGGGTCGGCGCTGAGCCCTCCCCGCCCGGCTGGCCGGCATCGGCGTACGCCCTGAACACATGCGCTGACCCACCGTTTCGGCAGCCGGGTGCAGACGTTCGGCCTTCTCCGCCAGTTGCGCTTCGCGGTGTGCTTCGCACACCGAGACGACCAGACCCCCGATCGTTCCGCTGCGCCTTTTTGGGCTGGCGCACACCCTCAATGCTGGTGCCGAGGTCCTTCAAAGCCTTGATCAGAACCCGGCGCACGTGGCGGACAGTCGTGGCCGACTGCTCCCCCGCTGCCCGTGAACCTCTTGCGGACCGGATGCGAGCCGTCCGGCTATCGCGGCGGCGCAAAGCATCACCGCCCGAGAGCTGAGTTGCAAGATTGAGGGCATCGGTGGACCGTGACACGAGCCGTGGCCATAACGTGGAAAGCCGAAAACAAGCAGCTTCGCGACTCGGGCCTTATTGCCCCTCACGATCTCCCAGAGAGCCTTTTGCCACATCGAGAGTCGCCGACAATATATCCGCAGATGAACGCAGCAGAGGGTTTCGCTCCACACCGATGAATAGACGCTGGAACCCCTCATCTATCTGGTCACCAAGGACCACCCACTCATCATGGGGGATTTCTCTGCCAGAAACGGCTTGACCACGATCGCCAGGGTTGGCCGACTGCGCGCGAACTGCCGAATCCGCCACATCCACTCCCGTGCGACCCCCTGGCAGCCTTGGCAGGCCGATCCTAGGCGATCCAGCAACCGATGCAGCGAGCCGCCGCCGCAGGGTCCGCGTGGAGTGGGCGGCGCGGCCGAGCCGCCCGCCGGCGTAGCGCACGCCACCGCAGAACACGCCCTGGGCGACCGCGAGCCAGCTGCACACGCCGCGCTCGATCAACCACAGGGGCGCCAGCACCGCGGTGGCCGGCGGAAAGACCACCGGACCACCGGCCTTGCGCCGGCCGGTCTCGGCCACTGCGATGACCGCCGCCGCAGCCGCGGTCAGCAGCCCCGGACGCCGGGCGGCGACCGCCGCCGCCACCCCGGGCAGCACGAGCAGCGCGGCCACCAGCCGCACCGGCTGGGCGAGTTCGTCGTACGCCTGGCGAACGCGCTGGGAGGCGAAGTGTCTCGTGGTGGGAGGCAGGCGCCGGACGTACAGCCCGGCGGGGGCCGCCACGCTGCCGCCGAAGGCTCGCACGGTCCGGATCAGCTCAAGGTTCTCGAAGAGGACGTCGGGGTCGTAGCCACCGGCGGCGAGGAAGACGCCGCGCCGCACCGCGAGGGTTCCGGGAAAGTCCGCGCCGATCGCCCGGTTGAGCAGTATCCGCCCGGTGTCCCAGTAGGCGTGCCAGGGAAGCGGGTCGAAGTAGTTCTGGGGTTGCACCAGGTCCGCCCGTCGCAAAAGACGCCGGACCTCGCGCAGTCCGTCCTCGTCGTAGCGGACGTCGTCGTCGGCGATCACCACGTCCTCGTGCGTGGCCGCCGGCACACCGGTCAGCACGCCGAGCACCTTGCCGTTGCGGCCGGACAGGCTCGGGTCGGGCGGCAGGTGCCGGACCAGCGGATGCCACCGCCGGTGGTGGCGGGCGAAGACCTCGGGCGGTGACCCGTCCACCACGATCACCTCCACCCGGGCGGCGAGCCAGCGCAGGTAGTCGGTCAACTGCTCCGGGTCGCTGTCGTCCATTCGCCGGATCGGCAGCACGTACGACATCGGCATCGGTCGCGGCCGGGCGGGGGCGCCGGTCATGCCGAATCCGCCCGGCGGTAGACGCTAACGTGTTCCCGGCTGTCGTCGCCGAACGGCAGGCGCGTCCAACCGGCCCACCGGTGCTCGCGGCGCAGCCCGGCCAGCTCGGCCATCAGGTCCAGCTCCGCCGGCCAGGCGTACCGGTGGTTCGCCGGCAACAGGTGGACCCCGCCCGCGGTCAGCCGGACCTTGGTGGTGGTCATCCTCTGCTCGGCGGGGTGCAGGAGCGCCGCCTCCAGCAGGACCACGTCCTCCGCGACCCGTACCGGGCGCAGCGCCGAGCCGTTGCGGAACGCCGCCGGGTCCGGCACCCAGGCCTCGACCACGAACCGACCGCCGGGACGCAGGTGGGCGGCCGCGTTGCGGAAGCAGGCCACCTGCGCGGCCTGGTCGGGCAGCGCGAAGACGGTGTTGAAGGCGAGGAGGACCAACGCGAAGTCGCCGGGTACGCGGGTGTGGGTGAAATCCCCCACCGCCACGTCGATCCGGTCGCCACCCGCCTTGCTCCGCAGGCCCGCCACCATGTCGGGAGAACCCTCGATGCCGGCGACCGTCAGGCCGCGTTCAACCAGTGGAAGCGCCAGGCGACCGGTGCCGATGCCGAACTCGCAGACCGGCCCGCCGTCGGCCAGCTCGGCCAGGACCTCCACGGCGCTGTCCGGAGTCAGATACGCGTAGGTCTCGTCATACACGTCGGCCACGTACCGCCCGTAGGCGCTCGCGTCAAACGACAACTCTGCCTCCCGCACGACGATGGTCCTGCCTGTGCCCGTTCCGTCGCGCTTCAAACGGGCCGGCGCCGCTCGCGGCTCAGCAGGCCAGGCCGGTCATCAGGCCCGCCGTCTCCGAGCCGGTGGCGCGATGCGGCTCGTCGACGTGCAGGGTGATCGGCGCGCCGGGACCGTGGGGACGCAGGGAGCTGCGGCCGACCTGCCAGCTGTTCAGAGTCCAGGCGGCGAAGAGACGGTCCAGCGCCAGGGCGGCGGAAGCCCCGAAGAGCACGTCGGCGGCGAGGTGCGGCTCGACCCGGACCAGCCCGCCGCACATGTCGTGCGCGGCGATCTGCTCGTGCACCGCGTCCGCCTCGACGTGCTCGTCGTAGAAGCGGGTGGCCGCCTCGTCGAGACCGAGGCGCCGCAGGCCCCGCCCGTAGCGACGGTTCGGCAGCGACGAGGTCATCTCGTAGGCGGCGAGGTGCCCGAGCAGCGCTCCGCGCAACCGGCGGTGCAGCCCGAAAAGCGACATCAGGTTGTTGCCCGCCAGGGTCACCGCGGGCACCGCGTCCAGATAGGCCCCGTATCCGGTGTCCAGACCGAGCCGCTCCAGGGTGACGCGGAACAGTTCGGCGTGCATGCGGTCGAGCCGGCCACCGCCGTACTCGTCGACCTGGATCTCGACCAGAGCGGCCTTCGCCGGGCCGCCCAGCCGCGGCAGGGCCCAGCTGTGCGGGTCCGCCTCTCGAAGGTGGTAGATCGAGCGGTGCATGACGAACTCACGGAACTGCTCGTGGGTCGCCCGCCGTTGCAGGTACGCGGAAAGCGCCGGGCCGTCGTCGGCCGCCACCACGGCGGCGAGAGCGGAGGCCATTCGCCCGTCGAGGAGCGGGGGCTGCGGGCCGGCGAGCGCGCGCACGGCCGCCTCGAAGACCGCTTCGGCGCGGCTGCGCAGCGCGATCAGCGACGGCTGCCACTCCCACCGGTCGTCCACGCCGCGCCAACCGCGGTAGTGCAGCTCGTAGCAGAGGAAGAGGGTGAGCTGAAGGTCCTCGTCATCGATCGGGTCCACCCCGTCGAACTCGGAGGCCAGGTCTGCGGGTAGGTCGTGCGGGGCGGACGTGAGCGCGTCGTGCAGCGCCGCGGAGACCGGCCCGCGTGGCTGCGGCAGCGGCGCCGGACCATAGCGACTGTCACCAGACTCAACCACCCTGGCCTCCCCGTACAGTCGTCCCGCTGCCTGTCCCCGCTCCCGACTGCCACAAACCCGGTGTCCGGCGTCGATCGGCGCGGGCGCGCCCCGGTCGTCTCGGTGGGTTCATCGCGGCTTCGGTGTGTCACGATCGGCGCCGGCACGGAAGTTGATCACCTTGTGGGTGCCGTCGCAGAAGGGATTGATGGCTGACTTCCCGCACCGGCACAGGGCGATCGTCGCCCGGCCCGGTGCGATGGGCGTGCCGTCCGGTGTGCGTAACTCGAAGTCGCCGCGGACGATCAGCGGTCCGTCCTCGTACGGAGTGATTGTCGACGTCATGCCGCCTGTGGTCCCCCGGCTGCGGCGATCCAAACTGCCGCCGGGCCCGCGCGACATTGCACCGGGTTCAGTCACCTCGGCCTCGGCTGCCGAATCTGTTGCGTTGGGCGCCTCGTGCGTGTACCCGCAAATGAGGTCCACGTCGCGGCCGGTCGCGATGGCCGCCCAGGCCGGTCCGGTGACCAGGTCGCCGTCGATGACGGGCGAGAAGGCGGACATCCCGGCCGCGCGGTCGCGAAGCGGCGTGTCCTGCACGGCGAGGATCGCCTCGGGCGTCAGGGCCGCGAACCCGTCCCAGGTGGCCGCCACGCCGAGGGCCCGGGCGATCGCCGTCGTGACGACTGCGGCCTCGATCCCGGTCCGGCATCCGGCGGGGATGCTCTGGGCGATGGCGCGGCGGAACAACCCGACCGCGGCGGGCGCGCCCACCAGCAGAGCGATGCACGCCGCGCCGGCGGATTGGCCGAACACGGTCACGTTCGTCGGGTCACCGCCGAAGGCGGCAACGTTGGACTGGACCCACTCCAGCGCCGCGATCTGATCGCGTAGGCCCCGGTTGTCCGCCACGCCGGGAAGGTGGCCGAAGCCTTCGAACCCGACCCGGTAGTTGACGGTGACCACCACGACACCACAGCGGGCCAGCGTGGCCGCGTCGTACTGGGGCATGCTCGCCGCGCCGTGTTTCCACAGCCCGCCGTGGATCCACACCATCACCGGCAGAGCAGCCGCGCCGAGGTCCGGGCTCCACACGTTCAGCGACAGACAGTCCAGGCCGTCGCCGGGCCGCCACGCTGACGGCGCGCCCGGCGCGGGGGCCAGCTGGGGTGGGGCGCATCCGAACTGCCCACAGTCGCGGACGCCGTCCCACGCCGACGCCGGCACCGGTGGCCGCAACCGCAGCGGCCCCTGCGGCGCCGCCGCATACGGTATGCCTTTGAACGCCGCGACTCCGCCGACGTCACGCCCACGGACTCGCCCCAGCCCCGTGGCCACCACCGGCTGCGTCACGACCGCACCTGCGCGGGGGTGGAGGCGCCCGATCCGGACGGGTCTCGACGTCGTCCGGCCCTTCTGCGCGTTGGTGTGTCGTTGTCGTCCGGCGCCGTGATCGCCGCGCGCACCAGGCGGAAGAACAGGGCCCTGCGCTCTTGCCACACCTGCGGGTCCGCACTGACCTTCATCAATCCGTCCGCGGCCGCCACCAGCAGCCCCGCGATGTCCTCGGCAGTGGCCTCGACGGCCGACAGCTGCACCTGACCCGCCGCCACCGCCGCGTTCAGCGCTGCGGTCAGCCTGGTCACCAGTTCCGCGTGAGCGTCCCTGACGATGTCACTGGCCACCCCGAGCCCGGCGTCGAGCAGTTCCCCACGGTGGACGCTCGACGAAACCTGCGCCATCAACGCCCGATGTACGCGGCCATCGCGGTGTCGATGCGTGCCACCACGTCGTCCGGCTCGGCCAACGCCGCATCGACCCGGTCCAGCGCCCAGGAGTGCGCCCGTCGCGACCCCGCCCGGAACAGCTCTTCCTTCGTCGGGAAATGAAGGTAGAGCGCGGCACGAGACATGCCGGCGGCGCGGGCGACGTCCTGCATGGTCGTCTTGCCGTAGCCGTACTGGCAGAAGACGCTCATTGCGGCATCCAGGATCTGTTCGCTCCGATCGCTTGTCACGCCAGCAGCGTGTCATGCTGGACAGGAATCGTCAGCATGTCTAATCCTGCCGAGGTCGTCGAGGTCGATGCCGTGCTCGGCGACAACCATCGCTGACAAGTGACAACTACGCCTCAAGGGCACATCGACGTGCCCGCGAAGCTGGCCCGTCGCGTCCGGATGCTCTCGACCGGACACGGCCGCAAAACCGACCAGGCCGACGCCCTGTCGGTCGGAATCGCCGCGCACACTGCAACCCGCCGCAACACCGCTGCCATCGACGAAGCGATCGCCGCCCCTACGGTGCCTCAGCAACCACCCAAGAGCACCGAGGTGACCGGGCACCGTTCCGTCAGGCTCACCGCCGACACCATCGGTGAACACGCCGACCCCGACGGTGATCACGCCACCCGGCCGACGTCGGTGGCAGAGCGGCGCTGGTCGACGGCTGCGGCCACCTCCGGTTGTTCTTCCGGGTGATGCTACCGATGGCCCGCCCGGGGATGATCAGCGTCGCCATCTTCAACTTCCTCAACCGCTGGAACCGGTTCCTACTGCCGCAGGTGCTGCTCCAGGGCGACGACTCGAGGTGGATGCTGGCCCAGGGCCTAGCCGCGCTGTCGGTCAGCCAGGGCTACGCGGGCGACTACGCCCAGCTCTTCGCCGGCCTCACCATCGCCGTGGTGCCGTGCTGCTGGTGTACGTGGCCCTCCAGCGCCAGATCCAGTCGGGCCTGACCGCCGGCCAGCTCAAGTAGTCGACCGGCCGTCACGGGCGCCCGGTCCGGGACGGTCCGTGGGTACAGGTAGTGGCGAGCATGGTTCGACTGGCTCGTGGCACGAGGCAGTGCCGCCGGCCGGGGGCTCCGGGGTGACGTCTCGCACCCCGGACCGGTGAGGCGCACCCGGCCCCGTGACGGGGCCGGGTGCGCCTCACCTCACTCGGTCGCCAACCGACGGGCGATCTCCCGCACCAGCGCCTGCTCGTCCTGGTCGGGGTGAATGAAGAAGTGGTCGCCGGAGAGCACGGTCAGGTCGAACGCGCCAGCGGTCAATCCCTCCCAGGCGCGCATCTCGTCCTCGGTGACGAAGGTGTCCTCCTTGCCGTGGAAGGCGGAGATGGGCGCCGGCAGCGGTGGCTCGGCCGGGTCGTGCCGGTACGTGTGGACCATCCGGAAGTCGGAGTAGCCCACCGGCTTGATCGCGTTGCGCATCTCGTCGTCGATCTCCATGCCGAACTGGTCCTCGATGAACCGTTCGTAGTCCCGCTGGCGCTCCTTCGGCACCGTCGCCAGTTCCTCGATGTCCGGGATGGAGTCGAACCCGAACGCCTGGAACGACTCCATGACCCGCCGGTAGACCGGGTTCGGGACGATCGACGGGGACGTGTACGCCCCGACGAACAGATGCCGCAGCAGGTCCCCGTGCCGCTGGTGCAGCCGGTGGGCCAGCCGGTACGCGATCAGCGCGCCGACGCTGTGCCCGTAGATCGCGAACGGCCGGTCCAGCAGACCGTCCAGCGCCACCTCCAGGGCGTTCACCGCCTCGTCGATGTCGCTGATCGGCCGCTCGTGGATGCGGTTCTCCTTGCCGGGGAACTGCACCGGGCACACGTCGACGTCGTTGTCGAACAAGCCGGTCCACGACGAGAACAGCGATGCGCCCTTGACCCCGTACGGGACGCAGAACAGCCGTACCCGGGGGGCGGCACTGATCCGATGGTGGGCCAGCCAGCGGTCCCGGTCCAGCTCGTAGTCGCGGGTGTACCAGTCACCGTTGACGCCCGCGACCGGGTCCGCGCCGGACTCCAGCAGGTTGGTCAGCGTCTCTGCGAGCCCGTCCACGGTCGGCCCCTGGATGATCAGCTCCATGGCCAGGTCCACGCCGGTGTCGCGTTTGACCGAGCGGCGCAGTTCCAGGCCGGCCAGCGAGTCGATGCCCAGCTCCGCGATGGTAACGGTGGTCGGCACGTCCCCGGCGTCGCGGCGCAGCAGCTCGCCGAGCACCGTGCAGAGGTGGTCGCGGATCCGCGCCTGCCGGGCGTCGGTGGGCAGCGCGAGCAGCTCCGCCGCGAGCGCCGGCCGTTCGGCGTCGCCCGCCGGCCGGGTCGCCCCTTCCTCGTGCGTCGCCTGGCCCGCCTTCAGCGCGTCGGCTGGGATGATCCGCACCCGCAATCCGCCGGCGCGGGCGAGGAAGTAGCCGTCGGCGTCGAAGAGCCGGTAGTCGACGCTCAGGTGCCCCTCGTCCGGGTCGTCCAGCAGCGTCAGGTGGCACCACACGTCGCCGCGCGGCGGCCGGTTGGTCAGGTCGAACTCGGCAGTCGCGACGGTGATGAACAGGTCGTCCGGGGCCAACCGGTCGGCACCGGCGGCCACGATGAGCTGTGCGCAGGCGTCCAGCACACCCGGATGCAGGGCCATCGACCCGGCGGCCGCCGTGTTGGACGGCGCAGGCCGGAGCCGGGCCAGCACCTCCCCCTCGCCGGCCCAGACCTCCTCGACGAGTTCGACGCTGGCACCGGAGGCGAAACCACGCGCCACCAGGTCCGCGTAGAAGCGTTCGCCGGTCAGCGGCCCGGAGCACCGGTCGCGGATCTCGTCCCGGGCCGCCGCGGTGACCTTCGGCCGCATGGGTACCTGGTGCGGCCGCATCCGGCCGTGCACGTGGCTGCTCCACACCCGCCCGTCGTACGGCCGACTGTGCACCCGGAAGTCGTGCCAGCCCTCGTCGTCGGCCGGTTCCAGTACGAACTGCACGATCCGGTCGGCGTCCGGGGCCACGTGCAGCGCCTCGGCGAAGCGCATCCCGTGTACCTCGTGGTCACGCCCGTGCAGCACCTCGGCCGTGGCCTGGGCCAGCATCTGCTGGTAGTAGCCGACATGCAGCACACCGCCGGTGTGCGCCAACTCGGGCAGCACGGTGTGGTTGAGCCGGGCCTCGTACTGCCGCTGCGGCAGCGGCGAGGAGAGCAGCCGACCCGGCACCGTCACCGGTGCGACCGGCTCCGCCGCACCGACCGCCGGCACCGTCGGTGACGCCGCCACCGGTGACACCGTCGCCGACACCACTGTCCGGTACGGGCGCCGCTGGAACGGGTACGTGGGCAGGGTCAGCAGCTCGGGCCGCCCGGAGCGGGCGTAGCCGGCCCAGTCCACGTCCCAGCCGCCCTGGTACAGCGCAGCCACTCCCTCTGCGAGCGCCACCCAGACCGGGACGCCGTTCAGCGCGGGTGCCAGCACCATCCCCGCCGGCACGGCGACCGGCGCACCGGCGACCTGCACCACGGCGCGGTACCCCCGGGTGGCCAGGTCGGCCAGGACAGCCGGCAGGTCCACCGGTGCGGGCGGAGCCGACCAACGCGCCGGGTCGGTGTGCTCGGCCGTACCGCCGCAGACCAGCCGCAGCCGGGGAGCGCGGGGCGTGGTGGCACCGTCCGGTGCCGGTCCGCCGTGCCGGTGACGCAGGTTGGCCAGGGCCGTCTCCGGCTCCAGCACCCCGGCCACCACCGCCGCCACCAGGTCGCCCTCCCCGGTGGCGACCACGGCCGCCGGTTCGATCCCCCAGGCTTCCCACTGCCGGGCCAGGCCGACCCGGGCGGCGAACGACCGGGCCGCCCGGGTCGCCGGGTCGGTGGCCGCGCCGTCGAACCCGTGGCCGGTGCGGGCCCGCCACCACTGCTCGGCTGACGCCCAGGTTTCGACGAAGACCGGTTCGGCGCGCAGCGCGTCGACCAGCGCCGCCGGGTCGTCCGGCTCGTCGCCGACGACCAGCGCGACGTGCCCGGCCCCGGCCGGGACCACCGACGGCGGCTCCTGTCCGACCCGGTCCAGTCGCGCCACGAGGTCGGCGGTGTCGGTGGCCACCAGCCCCAGCCGGTACGGGTGGTGGACGCGGCCGGCGCCGAGGGTGTGCGCCACCGCGGCCAGCGGCAGGTCCGGGTGTGCGCGCAGATGGGTCAGCAGCCGCTCGGCGAGCGCGGTCAGCGCGGCACCGTCGCGGGCGGACAGCGGCACCGGGTACGCCGCCCGCGCCGGCGCGTCGACGCCGTTTGCGTCCCCGTCCGGCGCGACGGCACCGGGCGGTGGGGCCTCGGCGAGCACCACGTGCGCGTTCGTGCCACTGAAGCCGAAGGAGCTGACCGCGGCGACCCGACCGTCCTGGCCGGCCGGCCAGGGCTCGGGGCTGGTGGGGAAGCGCACCGCCCAGCGGCCAGCCTGGATGCGGGGGTTGAGAGCGGTCAGGTGCGCGTTCGGCGGCACCTGCCCGGCGCGCAACACGAGCACCGCTTTGATCAGACCGGCGATGCCCGCGGCGGCCTCCAGGTGCCCGATCACCGACTTGACCGCGCCAACCCGCAGCGGGTTGTCCGACGCCCGACCCGCGCCGTACACGGCGGCCGACGCCTCCATTTCGATCGGGTCGCCCAGCGGCGTACCCGTGCCGTGCGCCTCCAGGTAGCCGACCCGGTCGGCACTCAGCCCGGCATCGGTCAAGGCCCGGGTGATCAGCGCCCGCTGGGCGGGTCCGTTGGGGACGGTCAGCCCGCTGCTGTGGCCGTCCTGGTTGACGGCGCCACCGCGCAGCACGGCGAGGATGGGCGACCGGTCGGCCAGCGCGTCGGAGAGCCGGCGCAGCGTCACCATGCCGCAGCCCTCGGCGCGCACGTACCCGTCGGCGGCGGCGTCGAAGACCTTGCAGCGCCCGTCCGGGGCCAGCGCGCGCATCTTGGACAGCACCAGGAACGTACCGGCCGACAGCAGCAGGTTCACACCCCCGGCCAGCGCCGCGTCGACCTCACCGCGGCGCAGGCTCTCCATCGCCAGGTGCACCGCGACCAGCGACGACGAGCAGGCGGTGTCCACCGCCATGGCCGGGCCGCGCAGGCCCAGGGTGTGCGCGATGCGTCCCACCGCGACACTCACCGTCGACCCGGTCGCCGTGTACGGTCCGATCCGCTCGGCCGTGCGGGGCAGCATGGCGTACTCGGAACCGGAGATGCCGACGAAGACGCCGACCCGGCGATCCGGCACACGGTTGGGCGGCAGTCCCGCCGCTTCCAGCGCCTCCCAGCCGGTCTCCAGGAGCAGCCGGTGCTGCGGGTCCGTCTCCCGCGCCTCCGCCTCGGAGATGGTGAAGAACCCGGTGTCGAAGGCGTGCAGGTCCTCGCGGAGGAAGCCGGCCCGCATGGTGTACGCCTTGCCCGGCGCGTCCGGGTCCGGGTCGTAGTGCTCGGCGGCCGACCAGCGGTCCGGGGGCACGTCCACGATGGCATCCCGCCCGGAGCGCAGCAGCTCCCAGTAGCGCTCCGGGGTGTCGGCGCCACCGGGGAACCGGCACGCCATGCCGACCACCGCGATCGGCTCGGTACGCCGGGTCTCGCTCTCGGCCAGTTGGTCCCGCAGGCTTCGAATCGTCGCCAGCGACCGTTGGATCAACGCCTCGTTACTCATCGACAGTCCCCTTGTTCCACCGTGTCGGTCGCGGTTCCTCCGTCTTGCCGGGTCCCGCAAGTTGGGGTGTCAACCGCCCTCACCGTCCAGCTCCGCGAGCAACTCGCGCAACGCCTGCTCGGCGGCGGACGGCGGGTCCGCCACCGGCGGCAGGATCGGCAGCAGTCGCTGCAACCGGATCGGGTCGGCCTGGACCACGCCGGCCTCCGGTTCCGCGGTGGCCAGCGCGGTGTCGAACGTGGCGAGTCCCACCCCGGTGTCGAGCTGCCCGATACCGAGCTTGCGCAGCACCAGTTCCTCGGTCTCGGCGTCGACCCGCATACCGCCCTCCCGCCAGAACGGCCACACCAGGGCCCGGGTGAGCCCGTGCCGCTCGCCGACGGCCCGTCGTTCCTCGCGCTGCGCGGCGAACGCGGCGAGGAACCGGTTGGCGAAGGCGTAGTCGGTCTGCCCGGCGTTGCCGCCGACCGCCGCCAGCGAGGAGAACAGCACGAAGTAGTCGAGGTCGTCGTCACCGATGGCCGCGTCGAGATGCAACGCGCCGCGCAGCTTGGGCGCGATCACCTGCTCCGCCTGCGCAAGGGTACGGGACACCAGCATCCCGTCGCGCAGCAGACCGGCCGAGTGGATCACCCCGCTGATCCGGTCGAACCGCTCACGTGCCTCGGTCACCACCCGCTCCACCGAGTCGCGGTCGGTCACGTCGGCGGGCAGGTAGATCGCCTCGGCGCCGAGCGCGGACAACTCGGCCAGCGCCGCCCGGTGGGTGTCCTGCGGTGCGGTGCGACCGGTCAGGACCAGCCGCGCCGGGCCGCGCCGGGCGAGGTGCCGCGCGAAGATCAACCCCAGTCCGCCGGCACCACCGGTGATCAGGCAGGCTCCGTCACCGGCGAGTAGGTCCGGCCCGGACGGTCCGGCAGCCGGTTCCAGTTCCCGCAGCCGGCGGGTCCACCGCCGGCCCCAGCGGTAACGGATCTCCAGGTCCTCGTAGGAGTCGACGGGCAGCTCGGCGCGACAGACGTCGACCAGGTGCGCCCGGCGCGCCCCCGGCCCGCCGTCGGGTTCGTGCACCCCGACGGTCCGCAGGAACAGCCGTGGGTTCTCGTGCAGCACCGACCGGCCGAACCCGGCGAACGCCTCGTGCACCGGGTCGGGGCCGTCGGCACCGAACCGGTGCAGGTAGAGCAGGGTCACCGGGCTGGCCGGCCGGGCCGTCAGCAACGCCCGGGTGAGGTGGAAGGCCGGGTGCAGGCCGGTGGCCAGGGCACGGTCCGGTCCGTCCGCGTCGGTGCGCGGCCAGAGGTAGAGAATCCGGGACGGGGCGGCGCCGAGGTCGGCCAGAAGCGTCGCGTGGTCGTCCGGCTCGTCGGGGCGCAGCTGGAACGCGGCCGAACCCAGCCGGGCGTACCGGTCACCCGGCAGCACCAGGACCGGCGGCACGGAACCCGGAGCACGCTCGGCGGTGAGGATCCGGTGCACGGCGTCGTCGGTGTCGAAGACCAGCAGCGGACCGGCGTCGGCCGGTGCGGGGTTGCCGGCGGGCGGGTCGGCCGGCTCCCAGCGGGCGGTGAACGTCACCCGAGTCAGGCCATCGTCGACGGTTGGCTCCGGGGCCTTCTGCTCGGGCAGCAGGGTGAGTAGGTGCGCGGCGAGCTCGGCGACGTTGGGGTGGTCGAAGACCAGGTTGGCGTAGACCTCCACGTCCAGGTCGCGTTCGAGCCGGGTGCCGAGCCGGGTGGCCAACACCGAGTCCATCCCGAGTTCGAAGAAGCCCGAGCGCAGATCCAGCGGGGTGTCCGCCGGCAGCTCAAGTAGCGCCGCCACCTTCCGCCGCAGGTACGCCGCGAGCAGCGCGAATCGCTCACTGGGTGCCGCGCCGGCCAGCTCCGCACGGATCCCACCCGATTCGGGTACGCCTGTCACCGACGCGCTTCCCCCGCCGGCCGACGCGACGATCTCGTCGCCTGGTCGCACACTGACCGTCGCGGTGGGTGGCGTGTCCGTCGTGCTGGTCGGCGGGGTGCCCGTCGTGCTGGGCGGCGGCGCGTCGCCGCCACGGGACGGCGTGAGCGTGCCGGTCGCCTGGTCGACAGGTGGCCCGGCGAAGGGGTCCACGATCCAGTACCGCTCGCGGACGAACGGGTAGGTCGGCAGCGACACCCGTGCAGGCGGCTGCCCATCCGGGTACAACGCGCTCCAGGACTGGACGCGGCCGGCCACCCAGTCTCGGGCGATCCGCTCCCAGCTGTCGGCGCCGGTCAGCTCGACCGGTTCGCCGGTGCCTGCCAGCGCGTCGCCGGCCCCGACGGAGGTGCCGGCGGCAGTGGTCCCGACGGCGGCGGTACCGGTGGCGACGACACCGATGCAGAGGCCGTGGCCGGTCCCGCCGCTCGCGTACCGGTGTAGCCGGTCGGCGGCAGTGACCGGATCGGTGGCCACCAACGCCAGCCGGTGCGCCATCGGCTGCCGACCGGCCTGCAACGTCCACGCGATCGTGGTCAGGTCCGCGCCGTCGCCGAGCGTGCACAGATGGGCGGCGAGCGCGGCGGCGTACTCGCGCAGGGCCGGCTCGGTGCGCGCGGAGAGCACCAGGACGGCGGGCTGCGCCGGCCCGGACCCGGCGGTGGACACCGGGGCGGTCCGCGGCGGTGCCTCCTCCAGCACGAGGTGGACGTTGACCCCGCCCGCGCCGAACGAGCTGATCCCCGCCCGGCGCGGTGCGCCACCGGGGGGAGTGGGCCAGGGCGTCAGCTCACGCTGCACCTGGAACCCGGCCCGGTCGAAGTCGATGTGCGGGTTGAGCCCGGCGGAGTGGGTCAGCGAGGGCACCAGCGTGCGGTGCGCCAACTGCAACGCCACCTTGTGCAGCTGGGCGATGCCGGCGGCGGCCTCGGCGTGACCGATGCCGGACTTGACCGAGCCGAGCGCGCAGGGCCCGACACCGGGGGGCCGCTCGCCGAACGCCTCGGCGAGCCCCCGCACCTCGATCGGGTCCCCCAGGCTGGTGCCGGTGCCGTGCGCCTCGACGTATCCGACGGTTCCGGGCTCCACACCGGCGTTGTCCAGCGCCGCCCGGACCAGCTCGGCCTGGGCCACCGGGTTCGGCACGCTGTAGCCGAAGGTACGACCGTCGTGGTTGACCGCCGATCCACGGATGACCGCGTAGACGTGGTCGCCGTCGGCCAGCGCGCGGGCCAGCGACTTGATCAGCACGGCGCCGACCGCCTCGGCCGGCACGTACCCGTCGCCGCCCTCGCCGAACGAGCGGCACCGACCGTCGCGGGAGGTGAAGTTGGCCTCGGCCAAGGTGACGTACTTGCTGGGATGCAGGGAGAGGTTCACGCCCCCGGCGATGGCCGCCTCGCACTCACCCCGGCGGATCGCCTCGCAGGCCAGGTGCACGGCGTACAGCGATGAGGAGCAGGCGGTGTCGACGGTGAGGCTGGGCCCCCCGAGGTTCAGCAGGTACGAGACCCGGTTCGCCACCGAGAAGGTCTGCGAGTTGACCGGTAGCCACTGCCCGCGCTCCAACTGGGAGGCGGCGTACATCTGGTAGTTGTTGTAGGTCACCCCGGCGAAGACGCCGACCCGGGCCCGCCCGTCGCCGGCCGGGGTCGCGGTGATGGTGGCCGGGGTGTGTCCCGCGTCCTCGACGCACTCCCAGGCGGTCTGGATGAACAAGCGTTCCTGCGGGTCCAGGAACCGGGCCTCCAGCGGGGAGATACCGAAGAACAGCGGGTCGAAGGCGTCCACGTCGTCGAGGAAGCCGCCCCAGCGCGGGTACTCCTCGCCGTAGCGTTCCCGGGCAAGCTCGGCGTACTGCCGCCAACCCGGCCGGTCCAGCGGGATCTCCCCCACGCAGTCCCGACCGGCCCGCAGGTTCTCCCAGTAGGTGTGCAGGTCGCGCGCCATCGGGTACCGCCCGCTCATGCCGACGATGGCGAACCCGGCGGGCTCGCCTGGCGCCGTGGGGCCCTGCGGGACTGCCGGAGCGGAGGCGGCCGGCGCCTGACGGGCCGCGACGACAGCCGGGGCCGGGGCGGGCACCTCGACCG
>NZ_SMKJ01000329.1:0-7057 GCF_004348615.1 Micromonospora sp. KC207 | reverse complement strand
GGTGCTGGTCGTCGAGGACGAGACCGCCCTGGCACAGGTGCTGCGCGCCGGCTTGACGGACGAGGGTTTCGCCGTGGATGTGCAGCACACCGGGACCGATGGGCTGTGGGCAGCCACCGAGAACCCGTACGACGTGATCGTGCTGGACATCATGCTGCCCGGTCTGAACGGTTACGAGGTGTGCCGGCGGCTGCGGTCGCGGGGTGTGTGGACGCCGGTGTTGATGTTGACCGCGAAGGACGGGGAGTACGACCAGGCGGACGCTTTCGACCTCGGGGCCGACGACTATCTGGTCAAGCCGTTCTCGTTCGTGGTGCTGGTGGCTCGGCTGCGGGCTCTGGTGCGCCGGGGCGCGCCGGCCCGGCCGGTCGTGCTGACCGCAGGGGACCTCACCGTGGATCCGGCCCGGCGGCAGGTCAGCCGGGCCGGCCAGGCCGTTCGGGTCACCGCGCGGGAGTTCGCGCTGCTGGAGTTCCTGATGCGGCACCGTGGTGACGTGGTGTCCAAACGGCAGATCATCGACAACGTCTGGGACGCCCACTTCGACGGCGACCCCAACATCGTCGAGGTGTACGTCGGCTACCTACGCCGCAAGATCGACCAGCCGTTCGGGCGCCGGGCGATCCAGACCGAGCGGGGCATGGGCTATCGCCTGGCAGCCGACGGCGGCTGAGCGTGGCCATCGGGTGGATCCGCCGGCGTCTGGGGGTACGGCTGCGGTCGGCTCTGGCTGCCGCCGCTGTCGTGGGGGCGGCCTTCGCCGTCGGCGCGGCGGCGTTCGTCTACCTCGCCCGCGCGGATCTCGCCGGCAACGTGGACGCCGCTGCGCGGCAGCGGGCGGCCGAGGTGGTCGCGGCGGTGGCCGCCGGCGATCAGGAAGCGCTCGTTCAGACGCTGAAGCCCAGCCCGGGAGAACAGACGTTGGTGCAGGTCCTCGACCCGTCCGGTCGGGTCGAGGCGGCCTCGGCCGCGCTCGGCGACGCCGCGCCGCTGTCCCCGTTGCGGCCCCGGCCCGGTCAGCTGCTGCGCGAGCAGCGGCTGCTGCCGTTCGCCGACGAAGACCCCTTCCGGATCGCCGCCGAAGGGGTTGCCACCGGCTCCGGAACCCGCACGGTGCTGGTTGCGCAGTCGCTGCGGCCGGTCAACGAGAGCACCGAGGCGGTCGCGGCGATCCTGGCCGCCGGGCTGGCGCCCATGCTGCTGGTGGTCGGCGCGGCGGTGTTCTGGTTCGTGGGACGTTCCCTGCGTCCGGTCGAGGCGATCCGCCGCCGGGTCGCCGGCATCACCGCCCGTGAGCTGCATGCCCGGGTGCCCGTGCCAGCCGCCCGAGATGAGGTCGCGGCGCTCGCCCAGACGATGAACCGGATGCTCGCGCGTCTGGAGACCGCCGCGGCGAGCCAGCGCCGGTTCGTCGCCGACGCCAGCCACGAGCTACGCAGCCCGCTGGCCACTCTGCGCGCCGGCCTCGACCGCCTGGCGCTGGCACCCGTACCGGAGGGGCACCGCGACCTGGTCGAGCTGCTGCGCCGCGAGACCAGCCGGCTCGGCGATCTGGTCGCGGACCTGCTGCTGCTCGCGCGTATCGACGAGCGGGGAGCCACCCGCCGCCGCGACGACGTCGACCTCGACGATCTCGCCTACACCGAGCGGGAGCGGCTCGCCGGGCAGCACCCGGACCTCACCGTCCGGGCCGACCTCGCCCCGGTACGGGTCACCGGAGACGTCCACGATCTGGGTCGGGCGTTGCGGAATCTGGCCGATAACGCTGCCCGTCACGCCCGTACCCAGGTGACCCTGCGCGTGTCGGTGTGCGATGGCTGGGCGTGTATCGAGGTCACCGACGACGGACCCGGTGTGCCCGATGCCGACCGGGAGCGCATCTTCGACCGGTTCGTCCGTCTCGACGACAGCCGCACCCGCCCGGAGGGCGGCACCGGCCTGGGCCTCGCCATCACCCGCCAGGTCGTCGCGGCGCACGGCGGACGGGTGCGGGTGATGCCGGGTCCGGGGATGACCGTCGAGATCCTCCTGCCCCGAAATGGTGACGCCGACCAGGGTTGAAGGTCGGGCCTGGTCCGTTTCAGGCTTTTCTCAGGTGGCGATCGTGACACTGGACGCCAGGCGGCCCGTGGGGGCGGACCACCAGCTCCGGGGAGATCGATGAATTACCACCTGTTCCAGATCGTCAACGCCGCCGCCGGCCGCAGCGACCTCGTCGACGACGTCTTCGAATGGTCGGCGGTGTGGCTGATCTACGTCCTCGTCGCCACGGCGGCCGTACCGGTCCTGGCTCGCCTGCGGCGCGGGCGCGCCGCCCTGGTGCGCGTCGTCGTCTCCCTCGGGCTGGCCTTCGCCGTCGGGCAGGCCGTCGCCGCGCTCAGCACCGAGGTACGGCCCTTCCAGACCCACCCCGTGCACCAGCTGATCCCGCACGCCGCCGGAGCGTCGCTTCCCAGCGACCACGCCACCGCGGCGTTCGCGGTGGCGTTCGCCGTCGGGGCGTTTCTGTCCCGCCGATGGGGGGTAGCGCTGAGCGTGCTCGCCACCATCATCGGCTTCGCCCGAGTCTGGACCGGCGTGCACTACCCCGGGGACATCCTCGCCGGCGCGCTCATCGCCGCCACAGCAGTCGCCACCATCGGCGTCGTCGCCCGGGCCTACGACGGCCGCACCAGCCGCCGCCTCGACACCACCGCCTGAGCACCATCCGCCCCTCGTTCCGGAGGTCATGCCACGTCCACGCCTCAAGCGCTACTCGCCGTGGGCCCCAGCTTCATCGACCCGGAATGGCTGATCTCCACCTTCGGGCTGATCGGGATCCTCGCGATCATCTTCGCCGAATCCGGGGTGCTCATCGGGTTGTTCCTGCCCGGCGACTCGCTGCTGTTCACCGCCGGGCTGCTCGTCGCCGACGGACGCTACCTGCACCAGCCGCTCTGGCTGGTCTGTCTGCTCGTCGCCGTCGCCGCCATCGCCGGCGACCAGGTCGGCTACCTGTTCGGCAAGCGCGTCGGTCCGAGCCTGTTCCGTCGCCCCAACTCCCGGCTGTTCAAGCAGGAGAACGTGCACCGGGCCAACGCCTTCTTCGCCCGCTACGGCGCCCGCTCGATCGTGCTGGCCGGCTTCGTGCCGGTCGTGCGGACATTCACCCCCGTCGTCGCCGGGGTCAGCCGGATGCACTACCGCACCTTCGTCACCTACAACGTCCTCGGCGGCCTGCTTTGGGGAACCGGCGTCACCGTGCTCGGTCACTTCCTCGGGCAGATCAACTTCGTCAAATCGAACATCGAGCTCATCCTCATCGCCATCGTGCTCGTCTCCGTCCTGCCCATCGGCATCCAACTCCTGCGCTCCCGCCGCCGCTCGGCAACCAACGCCGCCGACGCGACGGCGTCCAGAGACGCATCCGGCGCCAACTGAACGACGCATCGGCGCTGAGGCAACACTGACCGGATGACCTCGACGATGCTGGTGCTCGGGCCGAAACTCGCCGTCGCGCTGGCGCTGCTGACCGTCGCCGCAGCCGCCATCGCCACCGTCGGACGGCTCGGGTACGGCCGACAGATCGCCGTCGCCGCCGTCCGCGCCGCGCTGCAACTGGTCGCCGTGTCACTGGTGATCACCGCGATCGTCGGCTCGCTGTGGGCCACCGGGGCGTTCGTCCTGCTCATGTGCGCTGTCGCCGCCGGCACCTCGGGCCGGCGGATTACCGGCGGCCCGTACGGCTGGTGGGCAGGGGTCCCGATCGCCACAGCCAGCCTGACCGTCGTCGCCGCCCTACTGCTCGCCGGTCTGGTGCCTTTGCGCGGCATCGCGATCATCCCGATCGCCGGCATCCTGACCGGCGGCGCCATGACCGCCACCAGCCTCGCCGGCCGGCGCTTCAACGACGATCTGCACGCCCGGCGCGGCGAGGTGGAAGCCGCTCTCGCGCTGGGACTTCTTCCCCGCGACGCCGCGCTGCTCGTCTGCCGCGCCGCCGCGAGCCAGGCACTCATCCCCGCCCTCGACCAGACCCGCACCGTCGGCCTGGTCACCCTCCCCGGCGCCTTCGTCGGAGTCCTCCTCGGCGGCGCCAGCCCGCTGACCGCGGGCATCACCCAACTGTTCGTCCTCGTCGGTCTCCTCGCTGTCGAAGTCACCGCCATAGTCCTCACCATCGAGTTGATGGCCCGAGGACGTCTATGCCCGCGAGGCGATCACCTGACGCCGTCGAACTGATTCAGGGTCGTCATCAGGGTGTCCACCGCCGAGGCGCAGTCGCCCTGCACCGGACTCGACGCCCGCAGGGCCGTCAGGACCGCATCGATCTGGTCGTCGAGTTGGTGCCATCTCGCCGAATCGCGCGGCTTGAGCCCCGCCTCGGCGTCGTCCCAGGCCACCTCAAGATCCTTCGCCCGGGCCTTCCCGCCCACCAGGTCGTCCTTGGCGACCTTCTCCTTGACGCCGGTGACGATCACCGCAAACTCGCCCAGGTTGCCCAGTCTGGTGGTCGGATGCGCCTGCCGCGGAAGGGCGGCAGGGGCGCCCGGCGGGGCGGCGGCCTGTGCGGTCGTCGTGGGCGCAGGCTCGGCGGTCGGCGTCGTGTCCGCAGCCGGCCGCAGCACCCATCCGAGCAGCGCGACAGCAGCCACGGCCACGCCGGCCCACAGGTAGTCCTGCCGGTACCCGCCCAGCGGCCCCGCGCCCTTCACCGCCACACCATGGCGACTGACCAAGACCTGTTCACGGATGACGAGGACCACGATCGTGCCGAAGAACAGCAGACTGGTCACGCTCGCGCCCAGTCCCAGACCGCCGAAATCCTTGTCCTGCGTCAGCAGGTCACCGAGCGAGGCGCCAAGCGGGCGGGTGAGCACGTAGGCGATCCAGAACGTCACCACCTGCCCGGCGCCCAGGCGGTAGGCCACCCACGTCGCCGCGATCAGGCCCCCGAAAATCAGCACCCCGTTGCGGAAACCCAGGCTGAGCGCCTCGGTTGCGAGGTCACCAGCGGCGGTGCCGAGCGCGAACGTGGTGAGGATCGCGCCCCAGTAGAACGCCTCGCGGCGCGGGGTGTCGATGGAGGTGATCGCGAGAGTACGTTCCTGCCGGTACCACACGGCGAACACGACCGCGAGGACCACCGCGAAAACAGCGGTGCTGACATACAAGCTCACGCCCAGCGTGTCGGTGAACAAGTCGGTCAACTGCGTACCGACGATGCTCACCAACACCACACACAACCAATAGATCCACGGCGTATACCTGCGGGTCCGGAACTGGATGACAAGGGCGCCGACCAGCGCCACGATCATGACCGCGTCGGTGACGGCGGGACCCAGCCCGACGTTCACGGCCAGATAATCGGCGAACGTCTCCCCGATCGTCGTCGACAACACCTTGATGACCCAGAACGTCGCAGTGATCGCCGGGACTTTCGTCAACCACCCGCGCGTACCTACCAGCCGGTCAGTGGCAACGGACACGACTCTTCCCTTCGTCAAGGACACTGACGCGAGCATGGGACGCCGACCCTGAAACCTTGCTGAAGACTTCACCCGCTCTTCGACCTCAGCGACCCCGAGACCACTCCGCGTGCGGCCCTCGCCGCCCGATGGCCATCACCGAGGCGCGCAAGATCGTGGACCGCCCGGCGTCCCCGGCGCGACGCCCCGGACAGCGGCGGCCTGGGCTCCAGGTGTCCGTCGGAACCCGCAACCGCACATCGAACTACGTCGTCTGCTGGGTGGACCCGGAGGGTCGGGTGACTGTCTGGGTTGTGCTGCCGATGTCATGGCCAGCTTGGAGTAGGACGCCCCGGCCCCCGCTGACGACCGCTGTATCAGCACTGGATGGAGACTCGCGAACGGTCGCCCTTTGCGAAGTTGTGACTACTGAACCACGGCGGGTCCACGCCCCCTGACCAGACAACCGAAAAGGGTGATGCCCGATGGGCAGCCTGTGGGCCGGCGTCGACGTCGGCAGGAAGCACCACCACGTGTGCGTCATCGACGACGACGGCACCGTAGTTCTGTCGGAGAAGATCCCCAACGACCAGCAGGCCATCTCTGGCATCGCCGGGCGGCTCGGCAAACGCCGCAAGCCGGTCCGCTGGGCCGTCGACCTCCGCGGCGGGCCGGCGTCGCTGCTGCTGGCGGTCCTGTTCGGCCGGGGTGCGGACGTGCGCTACGTCAGCGGCACGGTTACGTCCAGATGGCGGAGGCGTTCCACGGCGAACGTAAGACCGACGCCCACGACGCCTACGTCATCGCCCTGACCCTGCGCATGCGCGGCGACCTACCGGCCCTCACCGTGGCGGACGGGGTGCAGCAGCAGTTGAAGTTGCTCGTCTCCCGCCGCCTCGACTTGGTCGCCGACCGCGTCCGCCTCACCGCCCGCATTCAGGACCTCCTCACCATGATCAGCCCGCCATGAAGAAGACGCTCAACCTGCGCAGCAAGGTGCGCTCCGGCTCCTCGCGCAGTGGCAGACCCCAGCCGGGCTGCGCCGCGCCGACGAAGCCCGCATCCTGGCCCACCTGCGCCAGCACGGCGTGCGGGCAGCCCAAGGCGCTGACCGCCAAAGTCCTCACCGCAGCGCGGACGCAGACCGTCGCCGTTGCGGAAAAGGCCACCGCAGCCCGGATCGTGGGCCAGATGACCACCGACCTAGGGCCTGTATCGAAGTCGGCTGCGGATGCCGGGGTGAGGAAATTTCGGTGTGGCGGTGATCGATAAGTAGCGAGGTCTCCGGTAGATGGTTCATCGACGAAGAAGACCATCGGCACGGAGACCTCGCGGCTACTGTAGCGGTGACGAGGCGGCATGACCTGACCGACGTGCAGTGGGCGGTGCTGGAGCCGTTGCTGCCCGTGGGACGCGTGCATATCGCCGCGATCAACGAGTGGCTGTGACCGACTTCGACACAGGCCCTAGTAGTGCTTTGTCACATTTTGGTGTAGTTCGTGGGCTGTAGGTTCGTTGAGTCGTTAGCTCCGGTGTGGATGTTCGGGAAGTGGAGCGCCTTCGTGCCGATCTGGCCGATTTCACCAGCGACGTGTTTGGGTCGTTGACCC
>NZ_SMKJ01000328.1:0-7058 GCF_004348615.1 Micromonospora sp. KC207 | reverse complement strand
CGCGGCCACCCCCTCGCGCGGCCCGAACCCGCCCACGTTCAGCGGCAGGATCATCGCCAGCAGCGCGAGCAGCGTGAGCGGCAACAGCCGGGACAGCGGCGCGTCGGCGCCCGCCGTGCGGGCGGCGACGACGAACGTGGCCAGGTGACCGGCCATCACCACGGCCGAGGCGACCAGCACACCGACCCAGGTCCGGCGGCCCAGCACGCCGGAGCGGACGTCGGCCACGGCGGTACGCAGCGCCCGCGCCCACCGCGACGCCCCCGACCGGGGCGCGACGCGGCCCAGCAGCACCGCGCCCAGCCCGGCGGCGGCCACCAGCGCCGCCACCGCCGGCAGGTACGGCCGCACCGGCGACGGGAACACGGCCAGCACGCCCACCGCGAGGACCACCTGGACCACCTGGCCGGCCGTCCGTTCCCAGACCACGGCCCGGACGCCCCGGCCGACGTCGCCGGAGTCACGGCCGTGGCGCACCGCGCGGTCCACGTCGCCGAGCACCCCGCCGGGCAGGGTGGAGTTGAGGAACACGGCCCGGTAGCAGTGCGCCACCGCTTCGCGCAGCGGCAGCCGCACGCCCAGCCCACCGGCCACCAGGCTCCAGCGCCAAGCGGCGCAGACGGTGGTGATCAGACCGATGCCCAGCGCCGCCGCGAGGGCCGCGCCGTCGATGAGGCGCAGCCCGGCGACGAACGGGCCGCTGCCCAGCCGCCACAGCAGCGCCGCCAGCACGCCGGCCCCGGCGAGGGTGCGCGCCCACCCCCAGAACGACTGGGGCAGCCGGCGGCCCCGCCCGGCCGGCGACGCCGCCGGTTCCGTGCTCGCTGGCAAAGCCGGCCCTCCCTGCACGATCGTCTTCCTGGACGGGTTTACGTGCGGCACGGCCGGGGGGTTCACCCGCACCCGGTGAGCAGGTCGCAGTGGTCGACCAGGACGCCGAGCCTGCCTGCGCGGGCGGCGGCCCGCCGGACTCGGCCGTATTCCGTGGTGCGCGTGGTCAGCTCAGGCCGCTGCTCGCGGGCGGCGCCCAGCCAGCCGGTGAACCACTCGGCCGTCAGCTCGGCGCGGTCCGGGCCGAGCCGCCACGGGCTGGGCCGGGTCCGCACGTCGACGCCGTGCCGGGCGAACGCGGCCAGACAGGCGGCGACGGCGTCGGGGCCGAGCAGGGCCCCCCGGCCGGCCGCGACGCGCCGCTGGTGGTCGTCGAATGCGGCGGCGACCTCGGCGTCCAGCGGGTCGGTGGGGGTCAGCTCCACCCGGCCGACCACGGAGAGGGTGAACAGGCAGGGCCGGGCGGCGCAAACCGCCACGATCCGTTCGACCTCCTCGGCGGTGAGCATGTCCAGCAGCGCCGACGCGGTGACCAGGGACGCGTCGGCAAGGTCGGCGGCGGACAGCCGGGTGATGTCGGCTCGGCGGGTCTCCACGGTGACGTCGCCGCCGCCCTCGGTGGCGAGACCCGCCATAGCGGCCCGAGCCCGCTCCAGCAGGCCGGGGTCGCGGTCGTACAGCACCCAGTGCTGCGGGCCCGACAGCCGGGGGGCGAGCCAGCGGCCCATCGAGCCGGTGCCCGCGCCCAGGTCGTGGATGACGACCGGCCCGTCGCCCGCGAGCCGCCGACGTACCGGTGCCAGCAGGTCCGCCGCGCGGGCCGCCGCGTCGGCGGGCTCCCGCAGCCGCAGCCAGCTGGCGAAGGCGTCGCTGTCGTCGCCGTCGCTCATGTGCCCCGCAGCTTCCCCGCCGCCGGGGCCGTCGCCCGGCCGGGCGGCCGCTGCCCCACCTTGGTGGCCGTCGCCCCGCCGGGCCATCGGTGTGCCGCCGCCGGGGCCGTCGACCGGGTAGGTCGCGCCGTCGTTCATGCTGCCGCTCCCTTCAGAACCGCCGCGACGATGGTGGTGGTGGTCGACCAGTCGGCCAGCGTGCTTCGGCGGGCGCGGGCTGCGCGGCGCAGCCGCTCCCGCAGGCCGGCGTCGCCGAGCCAGTCGCGCAGCGCGCCGGCCAGCGCCGCCGGGTCGTCGGGCGGCACCAGCAGGCCGGGGCGCTCGCCGCCCGGAGCGCGGCCCAGCGCCTCGGGCAGGCCGCCGGCGTCCGTGGCCAGCACCGGGATCCCGCGCGCGAGGGCCTCGGTGACGACCATCCCGTACGTCTCGCCGCGCGAGGCCAGCACCAACAGGTCGGCGGCGGCGTACGCGGCGGCCAGGGCGTTTCCGGTACGCGGACCGAGCAGCTCCACCCGCCCGGTCAGGCCGGACCCGGCGGCCTGCCGGCGCAGCCGCTCGACGTAGGCGGGGTCACGGGCCAGCGTGCCGACGCACGCGCACCGCCACGACCGGTCGGCCACCGCCGCCAGGGCGGCCAGCAGCACGTCGTGCCCCTTGTGCGGGGCGAGGGCCGCGACGCAGAGCAGCGCCGTGCCGGCCGGCGTGCCGGAAGCCGGCGGGGCGGGGTCGACCCCCGGCGCGGCGACGTGCACCCGGTCGGCGGGCAGCCCGTACCGGTCGAGCAGCCGGCGGCGGGTCCACTCGCTGGTGGTGACGACGGCGGTGGCGGCGGCCAGGGCGCGGGCCTCGGCGGCGTCGTCGCGCGGCAGGTGCACCAGCACGACCGTCCGCAGCCGGTCGGCCTGCGGTTGCAGCGCCTCCGGCGCGACCGAGGCGACCAGACCGTCGAGAAGCACCAGCGCGCCGCCGGGCAGGGCGGCGAGCAGGGCGGCGAGGTCGGCCCGCGCGGCCGGCCCGGGCGTCGGCCAGTCACCCGGCGCCGGATGCTCGTGGACCCGCCAGCCGGCGTCGGCCAGCCCCCGGCAGACCCGGCGGTCGTAGTGGTTGCCGCCGCTGGGCGTGGCCGGGTCGTCGATGTCGCCGGGGAGCACCACGTGCACCTCCGGACGGGCTCCGGCGCGGGTGCCGGCGGGGGCCGACCGGCCCGCGGAAGCGCCGCCACCGGAACTCGGGACCGTCAAAGGAGCCGCTCGTAGCTGGCCCAGGCGACGTGCGACTCGTGCAGGGTGACGGTGATCCCGGCCAGCCCTAGCGCGCCCTCGCCGAGGTCGCCGGCGTGCACCCGGTCGGCGAGCCGGTCGGCGACCGTGCGGGCCAGCACCTCGGTGGTGGTGTTCACCCCGGCGAACGCGGGCTCGTCGTCGAGGTTGCGGTACGTCAGCTCGCCGAGGACGGCGCGTAGCTGCTCGGTGGCCAGGCCGATGTCGACGACGATGCCGTCGGCGTCCAGGTCGGCCCTGCGGAACGTGGCGTCGACGACGAAGGTGGCCCCGTGCAGACGCTGCGCCGGGCCGAAGACCTCGCCGCGGAAGCTGTGGGCGATCATCATGTGATCGCGGACGGTCACGCTGAACATGCGTCACTCTCCTGGTAGGTGATGAGGTGGCACAGGGCGGGCAGCGTACCGTCGTTGAGCCGGGCCAGCACGTCGGGCAGTTCCGCGAACGGCGAGCTGCCGGTGATCAGCGCGTCGAACGCGGGGTCGGCGAGCAGTTCCAGGGCGAGGGCGAGCCGGTCGGCGTGCGTGCGGCTGGCCCGGCGCGCCGGGGCCACCATGCCCACCTGGCTGCTGCGCACGGTCAACCGGCCGGAGTGGAACGCCCCGCCCAGCGCCAGCCGCACCGCGCGGTCGCCGTACCAGCTCAGCTCCAGCACCGTGCCCTCCGGGGCGAGCAGTTCCAGCGACCGCTGGAGCCCGTCGGAGTTGGCGCTGGCGTGCACCACCAGGTCGCGCCCGCCGGTGGCCCGCTCGGGGGTGGCGAAGTCGACGCCGAGCGCGGCGGCGACGGCGGCCCGGTCGGGGTCGGCGTCGACCAGCTCGACCCGCACCCCGGGGAAGCGGGCGAGCAGCGCGGCGACCCCGCAGCCCACCATGCCCGCGCCGACGACGCTCACCCGGTCACCGACCAGCGGCGGGGCGTCCCACAGGGCGTTCACCGCGGTCTCCACCGTGCCGGCCAGCACCGCGCGGGCCGCCGGCACCCCGTCCGGCACGGGCACCACCGCCGAGGCCGGCACGACGTACGCGCTCTGGTGCGGGTGCAGGCAGAAGACGGTACGCCCACTCAGCTCGGCCGGGCCCTGCTCGACGACGCCGACGCTGAGGTAGCCGTACTTCACCGGGCCCGGGAAGTCGCCCTCCTGGAACGGAGCGCGCATCGTGGCGTACTGGTCGGCGGGGACCCGGCCGGCGAAGACGAGGGTCTCGGTGCCCCGGCTCACGCCCGAGTAGCGGGCGCGGACCAGCACCTCGTCGGGGCCCGGCTCGGGTAGTGTGGCCGGGCGGATCTCCGCCACCCCGGGCTCACGCAGCCAGAACGCGTACGCCTCGCGGGTCATCGGCGTGTCCTCGTCGCCACCGTCGTCCTCCTCGCGTCACCGGACCGCCGAACCGTTCGGTCGGATTTTCCGTGTTGTCTGTCGACAGCCCGTCGAAACAGCAGTCTCTCGATCATCAAACACGGAGGCACGGTGCGCAGGGTTCAACGCGGTCCGCTGGCAGGACTGGCCAGCCTGTTCGGTCTGCTGGCGGGGATCGGCGCGACCGTCGGCCTCGGCGCCGCCGGCTGGCTCGCCGGCACGGCGTACGGGGTGGCCCTCTGCGCGCTGCTCGCCTGGGGGCTGCGCCGGCAGGACGCGGCCGGCCTGGGGCCGGCGGACGTGGTGACGTTGAGCCGGGCGATCCTGATCGGCGGGGTGACGGCGCTGGTGGCGGACGGTTTCACCCGGCCCACGCCGGTGCCGCTGCTGGTCGGCCTCACCACCGTGGCGCTGCTGCTGGACGCCGTCGACGGGCAGGTGGCGCGGCGCACCGGCACCGAGAGCGACCTCGGGGCGCGGTTCGACATGGAGGTCGACGCGTACCTCATCCTGCTGCTGGGCGTGCACCTGGCGCCCACCACCGGGGCCTGGGTGCTCGTCCTGGGCGCGATGCGGTACGCCTTCGTGGCGGTCGGCTGGACGTCGCCGTGGCTGCGCGGGACGCTGCCGCCCCGGCAGTGGCGTAAGGTCGTCGCCGCGCTCCAGGGCATCGTCCTGGCCGTCGCCGCCGCCGGGGTCCTCCCGCCGGTGGCGACGAGCGTGCTGCTGGCCGGGGCGTTCGCCCTGCTCGTGGAGTCGTTCGGGCGTGACGTCGGATGGCTGTGGCGGCACCGCCCGGTCGTCGACCGCGACGGCGCGACTCTCCGCCGGGACGACCCGGTCCGCGTGCCGGCCCACCTGCCGGCCTGACGGACCTGCCCATTACGGGAGAACAGACGACGTGACGAACCACACGGACGACGACACCGGCCGAAGCGCGGCGGACGACACCGGCCAGCCGGCCGAGCGGCCGGGACGCGGCCGGCGGGTCCGCTCGGCGGTGGCCGGCGTGCTGGCCGCGCTGCTCGTGGCCGCCGCCCTCACCGCGCCGGACGAGCTGCGGGAGCTGAGCCCGGCGGCGTTCCTGCGGCTGCCGGTCGAGGCCCTGGTGGCCGCCGCCCTGCTGCTCGCCCTCGCGCCGCGCCCCCGCCGGGTGGTCGCCGCGCTGACCGGGGCGGCCCTGGGCCTGCTTACCGTGGTCAAGCTGACCGACCTGGGCTTCCGGGTCGCCTGGGACCGCCCCTTCGATCTGGTGTCGGACTGGGTGCTGTTCGACGACGCGTACGGGTTCCTCGCCGGCTCGATCGGCCGGGCCGGCGCGATCGGCATCGCCGTGGGCGTCGTGTTGCTCGCCGTCGCCCTGTTCGTGCTGCTGGCGCTGGCCGTGCTGCGGCTGACCGGGATGCTGGTCGCGCACCACACCGGCGCGACCCGGGCCGTCGCCGCCCTGACCGTCGGCTGGGTCGCCTGCGCCGCCTTCGGGGTGCGGATCGTCCCCGGGGTGCCGGTGGCCGACACCGGCGCGACCGCCCTGGTCCGCGACCACACGATCCAGGTACGCGGCGGGCTGGCCGACCGGGACGTGTTCGCCGCCGAGGTCGCCGCCGACCAGTTCCGAAACACCCCGGGCGACGAGCTGCTGACCGCGCTTCGCGGCAAGGATGTCGTCGTCGCGTTCGTGGAGAGCTACGGCCGCGACGCGGTGGAGGAACAGGAGTTCGCGCAGGTCGGCGTGGTGCTCGACGAGGGCACCCGGCGGCTGAGGGCGGCCGGCTTCGGTTCCCGCAGCGCGTTCCTCACCTCACCGACGGCGGGCGGCGGAAGCTGGCTGGCCCACGCCACGCTGCTGTCCGGGCTGTGGATCAACAGCGAGCAGCGGCACCGCAGCCTGCTGACCACCGACCGGCTCACCCTGGGCGGGGCGTTCCAGCGGGCGGACTGGCGAACCGTCGGGGTGATGCCCGGCGCCCTGGCGGACTGGCCGGAGGGGAAGTTCTACGGCTACGACCAGTTCTACCCCGCCCGGGACCTGGGCTACCGGGGGCCGAAGCTGGGCTACTTCCTCATGCCGGACCAGTACGCGTTGTCGGTCCTCCAGCGCCGCGAACGGGCGGCGGCCGGTCGCCCGCCGGTGATGGCCGAGATCCCGCTGACCTCCAGCCACTCCCCCTGGACGTCGTTTCCCCGGGTCATCGACTGGAAGGACGTGGGCGACGGCTCGGTCTACCACCGCAACTCGGCCGTGGCCGACGTCGGCGGCAAGCCGGTCCGCCGCACCGGCGCCCAGATCCGCGCCGACTACCGACGCACCATCGAGTACACGCTGAAGAGCCTGATCTCCTTTGTCGAGACCTACGGCGACGACGACCTGGTGCTGGTCTTCCTCGGCGATCACCAGCCGTCCCCGGTCGTCACCGGCGAGAACGCCAGCCGGGACGTGCCGATCACCATCGTGGCCCGCGACCCGAGGGTGCTCGACCGGATCGACGGCTGGCAGTGGCAGGACGGGCTGCGGCCCAGCCCGGACGCG
The DNA here is from genome assembly GCF_004348615.1 of Micromonospora sp. KC207. Lineage (NCBI taxonomy): Bacteria > Bacillati > Actinomycetota > Actinomycetes > Micromonosporales > Micromonosporaceae > Micromonospora > Micromonospora sp. KC207. The sequence goes on along the minus strand of NZ_SMKJ01000328.1, from coordinate 167 downwards.
CCGGTGTGGCGGATGGACAGCTTCCGGGACCGTTTCCTCACGGCGTTCGGGTCCCGGCCGGCTTCCGCGCCGCCGGCCGCCGCGCCGCCGCGCTGACCCGTCCGGGCGTACGGCGGGTCAGGCGGCCTCCCGCCCGGTGCGCGTGCCGTCGGGCCGGGCCGCAACGC
>NZ_SMKJ01000327.1:0-7086 GCF_004348615.1 Micromonospora sp. KC207 | reverse complement strand
GCCCGGTGGATCGGGCCCGCCCGCCCGGGACCGAGCGGGCCACGTCGCCTCGGATGATCGGCCACACGTATGCAGCCAAATCCGAACATAGCACCATGATCACGTTGACTTCGGAAGTGCTTCTCTCGTTACGGTCCGGGCCGGTTTGTTCTCCACGACGAAAGGACCGGGCCGGTGGTAGGCAGGCACTCCCGTACCCGATTGTTCTCCTCCCCGGCCGGGATCGCGGCCACCGCGGCCGTCGGTGTCGCACTCGCCGTCGGCGGCACCGTCGGCGCGGTGCGGCTGACCTCCGGCGAGGCTGCCCCGCAGTCGGCCGTGAACACCCCGGCGAGCGTCCCGGCCACCCCGGGTGTGCCGTCGGCGTCGCCCAGCGCCAGCGTCTCGCCGAGCGCCAGCCCGTCGCCGACCGTCACGGTCAGCCCGAAGGCCACCCGGAGCCAGGCCGCCTCGCGGAGCAGGCCGCGCACCGCCGCGCCGAGGTCGGCCGCCACGACGAAGAAGCCCGCCCCGACCCGCAACGTCGTCGACAGCGGCTCGTGTGGGGCGTCCTTCTACGACGAGGGGCAGCTCACGGCCAACGGGGAGAACTTCGACCCGAGCGCCCTCACCGCCGCCCACAAGACGCTGCCGTTCGACACGAAGGTGCGGGTGACCAACCCGGCCAACGGCAAGTCGGTCACCGTGCGGATCAACGACCGGGGCCCGTTCGTCGACGGCCGCTGCCTCGACTTGTCCCGGGCGGCGTTCGCGGCCATCGCATCGGTCGACGTCGGCGCGTTGACCGTGAAGTACGAGGTCCTGGGCTGACGCGATGACGTCGGCCGGGGACGGGGCAATCGGTGCCGGACCGTCGGGCGCCCCGATCCGGCCGGTCAGAACATCCTCGGCCGACGGGCCAGGCTCATTCACCGGTTCACGTCCATCAGGCATGCTGTCCCTCGTACGCACGCATGCCTTTCAGTCGGGCCGCGGCCCGCTGAGCCCCGGATCCCGCGCCGGTCTCGGCGCGGCCCTCGTCCTGCTCGCGATCATCTCCGCAGTGGAGCTGGCGGACGGCCGGGCGGCGCACTACGTCGCGCTGATGGTCGCCGCTCCCTTCCTCGCCGCGGCGCTGGCCTCCTGGCGGGTGGTGCTCGGCGTGGGGGCCGCCGCGACCGCGATCGGGTGCGCCTTCGTCCTCACCGAGCCGAGGACGTCCCTGGTCACCGCGGTCAACGTGGCCGGCATCGCGCTCGCCACCGGGATCGCGGCGGCGGTGGCCGCCGTGCGGCAGCGGCAGGCCGAGCAGATCGCCGAGCTGTCCAAACTGGCGGCGGTGGCCCAGCAGGCGGTGCTGCGTCCGCTCGGCCCGCAGGTGGGGACCCTGGCGGTGGCCGGGCGCTACATCTCCTCGACCGCGACGGCCGAAATCGGCGGCGACCTGTACGAGGCGATCGACACCCCGTACGGCGTACGCATGATTATCGGTGACGTGCGGGGCAAGGGCCTGGACGCCGTGCGGCTGGCCAGCATCGTGCTGGGCTCGTACCGGCACGTCGCGTACGAGCGGGCCGACCTGCGGGCGGTGGTCGCCGACCTGGATCGCGCGGTGGCCCGCAACGTCGGCGACGAGGACTTCGTCACCGCCGCCCTGGTCGAGGAGCGGGGCGGGACACTCACCATCGTCAACTGCGGCCACCCGTCGCCGCTGCTGTTGCGCCGGGGCGCGGTGATCCCCCTCGAACCGCCCGCGCCCGCGCCGCCGCTGGGCTTCATGCCGGTCGTACGCCCCCGGGTCGAGCGCCTGGAGCCGGGCGACCGGCTGCTGCTCTTCACCGACGGCCTCGGCGAGGCACGCCGGGACGGCGAGTTCTTCCCGACGGCCGACCGGGCCTGGCGGCTGCTCGGCCACGGCACGGTCGGCGACGGGCTGGCCTCGCTGGAAACCGCCCTGGTCGAGTGGGTGCACGGCCGGCTCGACGACGACATCGCCCTGGTCCTGATGGAGTACGCCGGCCACAGCGGCGGGGTGACCGCCCCCGTGCCGAGCTGGGAACTCGGCGCGGCGGAGGGTTGAGCGGCCCGTCTCCGCCACCCGCTTCCGCCCCCGCTCCGCCGTTCGCTCGTGCCGGCCGGGGAACGGGCGAATCGCGGGTGTGTAATCGCCGTCACTTCCACAATCGGCTTGTCGCTGCCTACCCGTGAGTAATACAGTCGGAGTTACTGATCGGTAACACCTGTCCGGAAGCGGGGCCAGCGAGCATGACCCACTACAAGAGCAACCTCCGGGACGTCGAGTTCAACCTGTTCGAGGTCTTCGGGGCGGACCGGGCGTTCGGCCAGGAGCCGTACTCGGATCTCGACGTCGACACCGCGCGCAGCTTCCTCGCCGAGGTGGACCGCCTCGCCCGCGAGGACCTGGCCGCCAGCTACTCGGACAGCGACCGGAACCCCCCGGTCTTCGACCCGGCCACGCACACCGCGCCGCTGCCGGAGTCGTTCAAGAAGTCGTACCAGGCGTTCATGGACTCCGAGTTCTGGCGGCTGGACCTCCCGCCGGCGCTCGACGGCACCAACGCCCCGCGTGCCCTCTGGTGGTCGCTCGCCGAGCTGGTGCTCGGCGCGAACGCCCCGGTCTGGATGTACGCCTCCGGCCCGTCCTTCGCGCACGTCCTGCACGTCGAGGGCACCGAGCAGCAGAAGAAGTGGGCCAAGCTCTTCATCGACAAGCAGTGGGGCTCCACGATGGTGCTCACCGAGCCCGACGCGGGCTCCGACGTGGGCGCCGGCCGCACCCGCGCGCTCCCGCAGCCGGACGGCTCGTGGCACATCGAGGGCGTAAAGCGCTTCATCACCTCCGGTGAGCACGACCTGAGCGACAACATCGTGCACTACGTGCTGGCCCGTCCGGTCGGCGTCGAGGGCGTCGGCGGCCCGGGCACCAAGGGCCTGTCGCTCTTCGTCGTGCCGAAGTTCCACTTCGACGCCGAGACCGGCGAGCTGGGCGAGCGCAACGGCGTCTACGCCACCAACGTCGAGCACAAGATGGGGATCAAGGTCTCCAACACCTGCGAGATGACCTTCGGCGAGCACGGCGTGCCGGCAAAGGGCTGGCTGCTGGGCGAGAAGCACGACGGCATCCGGCAGATGTTCATGATCATCGAGTACGCCCGGATGATGGTCGGCACCAAGGCGATCGCCACCCTCTCCACCGGCTACCTGAACGCCCTCGAATACGCCAAGAACCGCGTCCAGGGCGCCGACCTGATCCAGCAGGCCGACAAGACCGCCCCCCGGGTCACCATCACCCATCACCCGGACGTGCGTCGCTCGCTGATGCTCCAGAAGTCGTACGCAGAGGGCCTGCGCGCCCTGGTCTGCTACACCGCCTCCTGGCAGGACCAGGTCGCCATCGCCGAGGCGGCCGGTGACGAGCGGGCGACGAAGATCGCCAAGCGGGTCAACGACCTGCTGCTGCCGCTGGTCAAGGGCGTCGGCTCCGAGCGGGCGTACGAGATGCTCGGTCACGAGGCGTTGCAGACCTTCGGCGGCTCCGGTTTCCTCCAGGACTACCCGCTGGAGCAGTACGTCCGGGACGCCAAGATCGACACCCTGTACGAGGGCACCACCGCGATCCAGAGTCTGGACCTGATCTTCCGCAAGATCGCTCGGGACAACGGCAAGGCCCTCATGACGGTCGCCGGCGAGATCCAGGAGTTCATCACCTCCGAGGGCGGCAACGGTCAGCTCAAGCAGGAGCGGCAGGCGCTCGGCAAGGCACTCGCCGAGGTCCAGAACATCCTCGGCGTGCTGACCGGCTGGCTGGGCGAGGCGCAGGGCGGCGATGCCCGGGCGCTGTACAAGGTGGGCCTCAGCAGCCGCCGGTTCCTGTTGGCGGTCGGCGACCTGGTCGTCGGCTGGCTGCTCCAGCGCCAGGCCGACGTCGCCCTGCGCGCCCTGGCCGGCGAGGTCTCCGCCGCCGACAAGGCGTTCTACACCGGCAAGGTGGCCGCCGCGAAGTTCTTCGCCCGCGAGGTGCTGCCCCGCCTCGGCGCCGACCGACGGATCATCGAGAGCACCGACCTGGAGCTGATGGACCTCCCGGAGGACGCGTTCTGAGCCGCTGACGCACCACAGCGGCCCCCGGACGGCCGGCGAGTCCCCCAACTCGCCGGCCGCGCCGGTCGCACCGCGAGCCTGCTCCTCGACCCGGTGCGCCGGACGTCCGCTATCGCCGGTCGCATCCCGGGTACTAGCCCCGCCGGGCGGGTAACCGAGGCCCGGACGTCGTCAGTGAACGCCCAGAGCCACCGCACGTGGGGGTGCAGCGTACATGGGCATTGGTAGTGGAATTTTCCTCATCGCCATCGGCGCGATCCTGACCTTCGCCATCCGGGCCAACGTCTGGTGGGTGGACGTACGCGCGGTCGGCTGGGTCTTCATCCTGGCCGGGTTGGCCGTGCTGCTCACCACGCTCTGGTTCTGGCAGGACCGGCGCAAGCGGGCGCGGACCCTCATCGTGGAGGAGAACCGGCTGTCGCATCCGACCGCGATGATGCCGCCTCCGCCCGACCCGCCTCCGCCCACGGCACCGCCCTCCTGAGCGCCACCGTGCCGCAGGGGCCCCGGTCGCACCGGGGTCCCTGCCACTGCTTGCCCGCGACAGTCCCTGCCGCTGCCTGGACGCGACCGGCCGCCACCCGCCCTGCTCCGGCCCGGCGGAATCGCCGCGTTGACAGGGGGCCCTGTACAACGGAACGCGTTGACAGGTGGCCCTTCCTTGCACGTCAGGCGCGGGCGGTGTGGCGGGCGGTGATGTCGGCGCGGAGCAACTCGGCCCAGGTAAGCCGGGTGCGGTGCACCACCAGGTCGCTGGTGCGCAGGCCCTCCTGGTCGGCGCGTTCCGGGTCGAGGAACGCCGAGAGCAGCGAGATACCCGGGTTGTGGGCGACCAGCAGCACCGTCGACGCCTCCGCCGGGGCCGACCGGACCAGCGTCAGCAGCTCAGCCGGCTGTGCCTCGTACGCGCCCGGCTCGTAGCGAACCACCGGCGCGGGGCCGGCGGGCCCGGCCTCGTCCGGCGAACCGGTCATGCCCAGCTTCACCCCGTGCCAGGTCTGCCGCGTGCGCCTCGCGGCCGAGCAGACCACCACGTCGGGAAGCAGGCCGTGCCGGGCCAGCCAGGCACCGGCGGCGGCCGAGTCCGCGTGCCCCCGCGCGGTGAGGGGGCGCCGGATGTCCGGGCCAATCCCCGGTGCCTCCGCCTTGGCGTGCCGTAGCAGCACAAGTGTCCGTAACGTCCCTCCGGCGTCCGTCATGGCCCCAGCTTGCCCGATTGACGATCGGAGCGCCTGGGTATGTCGATGGATGCCGCAACCTCATCCATGGCCGCGGCGGGTAGCAACGCCAGCTGATAGCCAAGGAGGCGACGAAAATGGGCATTGGTGCCAGCATCTTCCTCATCGCGCTGGGTGCGATCTTCGCGTTCGCCGTACAGGCCGACCTGGGGTGGCTGAACCTCGGCGTCGTCGGCTGGGTGCTGATGCTCGCCGGGGTCGTCGGCCTGCTCACCACCCTGCACTTCTGGAACCGGGGCCGCCGCACCGTGGTCGCCACGCCGGTGCGGGAGAACCGGGTGGTCGCCGATCGGGTCGTGCCGGTGCAGGGCGAGCCCGTGGTCCAGGAGTACCGCGAGGTGCGTCGCCCGGGTCGTACGGTCTGATCGCCGTGGCCCGGCGTACGGGCCGACGACCGCTCAGGACCCCGGGGGCCCCGCAACGGCGCGGGGCCCCCGGCGTGTGCCCAGCGGGCCGCTCGGCGCGGTCGCGGTGGCCGGTGCTGCCCCCCGGTACCGGGGCGGGGCGGGCGGCGCGGGTTCCGGCCGGTGGCTCAGGCGAACAGGGCGAAGTAGATCGCGATGTGGTGGCAGATCGCTGCCACCAGCGTGCAGGCGTGGAAGAACTCGTGGTGACCGAAGACCGTGGGCCACGGGTTGGGCCGGCGCAGCGCGTAGAGGACGGCCCCGACGCTGTAGATCGCGCCGCCGAGGGCGAGCAGCACCAGGGCGGTCACGCCGCCGGAGTGCAGGATCTGCGGCAGCATCGCCACCGACACCCAGCCGAGCGCCAGGTAGAGCGGGGCGGAGACCCAGCGTGGCGCGTGTGGCCAGACCAGTTTCAGGGCCACCCCACCCAGCGCGCCACCCCACACCAGAGCGAGCATGGTGGTCGCCTGCCGGACGTCCAGCAACAGGACGCAGAACGGGGTGTACGTGCCGGCGATGAACATGAAGATCATCGAGTGATCCATCCGGCGCATGATCTGGTAGCCGCGCTCCGACCACACGCGGCGATGGTAGAGCGCGCTCGTGCCGAAGAGGCCGCAGACGGTCAGGCTGTAGATGAGGCAGCTCACCAGTGGGGCCCAGCCGGGACGGCTGGCGGCGATGGAGCAGAGCACGATGCCGCAGACGAGCGCGACGAAGAACGCGTAGGTGTGCAGCCAGCCGCGCATCCGCGGCTTCCCGATGTCGACCGGCTTGAGTCGAAGCGGTGCGGAGGTCGTCACACACCTAGGTTACGGCACCGTAGGTTACCGTCAAGTAGTGCCGATCGTCGCGGGATCAGAGGGGTCCTACGCCCCTGCCCGGCCCGCCGATCGGAGATCATGACGGGATGCGGATCCGGCCCGTCGGCGCGTACGCCCTGCTGCTCGACTGCGACGACCCCGACCAGGTGGAGGCGTGGCGCGCCGAACTGTGGCACCGCCGGGCGGCCGGCGAACTGGCCGCCGTCGAGATCGTCCCGGCGGCCCGCACGGTGCTGCTCGACGGGGTGCCCGACCCGGGCCGGGCCGCCGCGCTCGTCGCCGGCTGGACGCCGCGACCAACCGACGCGGCGACGCCCGCCGGTGGGGCCGCCGCCGAGGTAGAAGTGCCCGTCGCGTACGACGGGGCGGACCTGCCCGTCGTCGCCGGCCACTGGGGGGTGGACGTGCCCGAGGTGGTCGCCCGCCTCACCGGCACCCGGTTCCGGGTCGCCTTCTGCGGGTTCGCGCCCGGGTTCGCGTACCTGACCGGGCTGCCTCAGGAGTGGGCGGTGCCCC
>NZ_SMKJ01000326.1:0-7103 GCF_004348615.1 Micromonospora sp. KC207 | reverse complement strand
GCCGGAGGAGATCGTCGTCGCGCTCGACGACGTGTCCGCCGTACCGGTGGGCTACCCCGAGCGCGACGGTTGAGCCGTCGTTCGGGCGGGCGGCACGGTCGGGCCGCTGCGGACGGGGCGGACGGGGTGGCGAACGGCCGCCGGGCTGGGCAGCATGGAACGCATGGACTACGAATACGCGCCGCTGCGGCTGCCCTCGAACGTCGACAGGCTGACCGCTGCGGCGCAGTTGGCGATCCAGGCGGAGTTCTCCGGTTGGGAGCTGGCCCGGGTGCGGCTGTACCGGGACGGCACGCGCCAGGTGGTGCTGCGCCGCCGCCGGGTGAACCAGCCCCAGCCCGGCCTGTCGTACTGACCCGGGTGACCGACGTACGCCGGTCACCCGGGCGGCCCGCCTCAGCCGCACGCCCCCGCCAGCCGGCCGGGCGGGCTCGTCTCGCGGTCGTTCAGACAACCGATCTGGTCGCCTGCCAGATGGCAAGGAGTCCGGGCAGCCACGGGGTGTACCGGTCGGGAAAGCTCGCCACATCGGCGGCGAGCTCCTCTGGCGGCATCCAGCGGATCTCGGCGATCTCGGCAGGATCGGGTTGGAGGTGCTGGTTGGCCGTGAGGGAGCCGACCAGCACGTGGTCATGTTCGTGTTCGACCCGCCCGGTGCCCGGGTCGTCGGCCCGGTAGCGGTGGACGCCGATTTCGGTCAGCGGTGGACCGGACACTCCCAGTTCCTCCCGGAGCCGTCTCGTGGCCGCGAACATGAGGTCGTCGCCGGGCGCGGGGTGTCCGCAGCAGGCGTTCGCCCAGAGTCCGGCGAAGCGCGTCTTCGAGGCGGCGCGCCGTTGTAACAGCAGCCTCCCGGCCGGATCGACAAGCAGGATGGAGAAGGCACGGTGGGCCAGACCGGGCACTCGGTGGGCTCGCGCCACGGTGCATGATCCGACCGCTGTTCCCGCCTGGTCCACCAGCTCTACGAGATGCTGTTCGCGGTCCGTCATCGGTGGTGTCAGACCCGGTCGGCGGCGATCAGGAGGTAGTGGAAGCTGCCCTCGCGGTACGCGGTCAGGAACGGGTCCTCGATCCCCGTCGCCACCGACGACTGAGCCCGTAGCTCCCAGTAGGGGATGGTGGCTGAGGTCAGGTCGATGACGTGGATGGGCACGAACCGGTTGGCGGCGAGCGCCTTGAAGTAGGAGCTCCGTGGGTGGATGTTGCAGGTGTAGTGCTCGTCGATCTGGCTGACCGCCTTGGACCGGCCGCCGGTGACGTCGTTGTAGCACCCGGTGATGCAGACGTAACGGCCGCCGAACGGCAGCAGCCGGGCGAACTCCGCATACAGCTCGAACAGATCGACGTACATGGTGGTCTCGTTGGTCCAGACGGCCTGGCGGGAGCCGGCTTCGAAGCCGGTGTCGAGCATGTTGCGGAAGTGAAACCGGACCTGGTCGGCGACCCTGCGGTCGGTCGCCTGCCGGTTGGCGAAGTCCACCTGGTACTCGGAGATGCTCACCCCGTCGACCTGACACCCGAAGCGCTGGTTCGCCATGAAGCTGGTGCCACCGCGTCCGGAGCCTGCGTCGAGCACCCGGTCGGACGGTGCGATCTCACCGAGATACGACAGGAGCATGTCCGCCTGTGCCGTCTCCAGCCGGTGCAGCTCGGCGATGATTCGCTCGTCGCGGGTCTGTTCCGGCCCGGCCAGCACGGACGGGTCGTAGTTTCCGATCCCGTAGTGGTGGTGGTAGAGGCCATCGATCTCACCCAGTCGCAGGTTGACCGGGTCCTGCTGGTTGGTGTTCCAGTAGGCTGCCACCGACTTCTGGTACTGGGTACGCAGTACCGGACTGCCGGCGGTGGGCGTCGTTGAGACGGTCATGCGGGGTCAGCTCCCTGTTGCTTGTGGTATCGGGCGGTCGTGGCGTGCCACTCACGGCTGCCGCCCAGCCAGGCCCAGGTGTCGGCCAGGAAGCGGCGCAGCATGGGTGAGCCGGTCAGGCTGAGCGTCACAGCATCGGCTACGAACTCGTGCATCAGCTCGTTGTGTATCTCGACGGTGCGGGTGATTCCCTCTTCCAGGGCGCAGTTGTGCTCCGCCGCGATGACGCGGGGCAGGTTGAAGTCGGTGTCCGACTCCTGGGCACCCGAGTAGATGTCGTTGAGCAGCACGGCGGCCAGCCCTGCCGTGGTGAACGCGCGGCGTACCAACGGGTGGAAGAACTCTTCGGGGGACAGTTCGTAGCCGGCGACCGCATCGACGAGGATCATGGGCGGCAGGTAGCTGTTCAGGTGCCGCTGGACCAGATACTCCCAGACCGGCGGGGTCCGCCGGTTGACGTGCCAGTCCGCCTCCTGGTTCCAGGCGACGAACAGGATCGACATCTGATGCTGGAAGCGGGCCAGTTGCGGCACCGAGACGTACCGGGACAGGTGCTGCATCGCGCTGCGGAACGCCGTGGCGATGGGCTCCTCACGCCGGTACTGGTCGAGCTGTGGTGCGTACCGGGCCGGCAACCTGGCCGGGTCCACGATCACGTGCAGCTTGGCCAGGCGCGACCCCACGATGGTGGGGTCGGCGCCCAGCGACACCTCGTCGACCATGTAGTCGTCGGCCGCCCATTCGGCCACCACACACTTCGTCGCGGCCAGCAGGCGGTCCGGGTCGCTCGTGGCAGGATGGGCGAGCATGATCAGGCGGCCGAAGTTCCCGGCCCGGAGCCGGTCGAGCCGGCCCGGGTAGATGCCGACCTGTTCCGCCCACTCGACCACCCGGTCGTTGACCTCCTCGCCCAGGGCCGGGTCGTCGCGGACCGGCCCCGGGCAGAACAGCTCTGGCCGGCCCCGGTCGGGGGCTGGCGGGACGGCTGCCGGCACCGAAGGCGGCGAGATCCGTAGCGCCGCAGTGCCGAGACCACTCGGCCCGTTCAGCCGCAGCGCCGGCCCGGTGACCCGGGTCAGCTCCGCAGGTGGGGCACCCACCATGTCGGACAGGATGGTCGCGGCCAGCCCGGTCAGCGTGCCGGCGCTGCCGGAATCGAGCGACGGGAGGAACACGGCGTTGCCCTAGTCGCCGTAGTGCGACAGCTGGACATCGTCGAGCACCCCGAGCGCGTCGGGAACCAGCACGGCGACCGAGAAGTAGGCGCTGACCAGGTACGACATGATGGCCTGCTCACTGATGCCCATGAACCGCACCGAGAGGCTCGGTGCGTACTCATCCGGGATGCCGGTCTGGTGCAGGCCGATCACGCCCTGGTCCTCTGCCCCGGTTCGCATGGCCAGGATCGACGTGGTGTGCGCGTCGGTGATCGGGATCTTCCCGCACGGGTAGATGGGGACGCCCCGCCAGGCTGGCACCGGCCGGCCGTTGACCTCCACCGGGTCCGGGTAGATCCCGCGCTTCGTGCACTCCCGGGAGAACGCGGCGATGGCCCGCGGATGGGCCAGGAACAGCCGGGTGCCACGCCGCATGGTGAGCAACTCGTCCATGTCGTCCGGGGTCGGCGGGCCGGTACGGGTGTGGATCCGCTGCCGGTAGTCGGCGTTGTGCAGCAGCCCGAACTCCGGGTTGTTCACCATCTCGTGTTCCTGCCGCTCCCGCAGGGCCTCAATGGTCAGCCGGAGCTGTTGCTCCAGCTGGTTCATCGGCTCGTTGTAGAGGTCGGCCACGCGGGTGTGCACCCGCAGCACGGTCTGCGCGACGGCCAGCTCGTACTCGCGTGGCGACAACTCGTAGTCCACGTAGGTGCCCGGCAGCGCCGGTTCGCCCCGGTGCCCCGAGACGAGCTCGATAGCCGCCTCGCCGTGCTTGTTCTGCGGCACCGCAGCGGCTGCCCGGAACCGCTCCACATGGGTCTGCAACGCCTCGGACCGGTCGAGCAACTCGGCGAAGGCCGTCCGGGGCAGCGCCAGCAACGTCACCGCCGTCTGCGCCTTGGCAGTGTAGTCCCAGATCGGTTCTGGCTCGACCAGCGCCCGGTCACCGAAAAACTCCCCGTCAGCGAGCACCCGCAGCTGCACCTGGTCGCCGTAGGCCCCTACGCCCTCGGCCCTGACCTTGCCGTGCACGATCAGGTAGAGGTTGTCAACGACCGAGCCGAACTCGGCGATGACCTGGCCCGGCTCGTAGTCCTGCCGGGTGAACCGGCCGGCCAGGTCACCCAACACGGACTGGTCGTCGAAACCACGCAACAGCCGCAGCTCGCCCAGCTCTGCCGGCACCACCCGCACGTCGGCGCCCGTATTGGTGAACGACACCCGGCCGTCCCCGAGGAAGTACGTCGCCCGCCGGTTCACCCGGTAGGTCCCGCTGGAGACCTGCACCCACGGCAACACGCGCAGCAGCCACCGTGAGCTGATCTCCTGCATCTGTGGCACGGACTTCGTCGTCGTCGCCAGATTCCGCGCCGCCGCCGTACTCAAGCTCAATCGATGCTGTGCCTGGCCCTCGGACTCAGGTACGAACGGAGCTGTCATGATCAACCCTTCGGTCTCACTGTCGACGACGGAACCGGCAACTGCGCCCGGCAGACGAGGCTCGACCTGTCGCCGCTTCCGACGTTCGGTCGAACACGGCGTGTAGATCTATCAGGAACGCAAAGCCATATCTAGTGGCAGATATCCGACATACGCCTGCACCAGGGCGGAAGCCGAACGACGTCCACTTGATGGGACGGTCCCCCTTGCGCGGCCCTGACCTCAACCCGATGATCGGTGCCTGGCGAGAATCCCGGTGTAGGTCGCCCCGGCCCAGTACCCCCAACTCCCGGGCGAGCGCGAGAGCAGGTTGACGCAAACGAGGGTGTCCAGATCAGCGTTGATGCTGAACTGGACACCCTCGTGACCGCACGCTACGTGCAACCAACCGGGCGGCACTGCCTGCGCTACGCGCGTTGGACACCTCCGCGGGAGGCTCCCCACCCGCCTAACCAGAACGCCTACGACAGGCCGAGGCGCACGGCCGGCCCTGCGCTCACGCGGGCGACGCGACACCGATCACCCGCGTTCCGTCCTGGTGGAAACAGCTAGTGGCGGCGCCCCGCGTGGTCGTGCTCCTCGTCGGCCACGTCGAGGAAGGGGTGCTCGTCGAGGCGGCCCACGAGGCGGTCGTCGGCGGCCGGCTGGAACGGGCCCACCGGGTCGTCGTCGTCGAACGACTCCAGGTCGACCGGGGTGCCGACCTCGCTGACCATCACCACCCCGTCGAGCGGCTCCAGCTCCGGTACGTCCAGGGCGGACAGCGACCCGTCGCCGCTCTGTAGCAGCTCCAGCACCGCCTCGCCGACGCCCTCGACGGGCTCGGGATCGTCCTCGGAGGGCGTGCCCTCGCGGCGGGCCACCTCGGCGACCCGGATAAGCGCGGCGACGCTGGGCACCCGGTAGTCGCGGCGCTGGCGCACCGAGATGACCCGCGGGTACGGGTCGGTCGCCTCGACACCCTCGGCCGCACCGAAGCGCTCGTCGGCCTCGTCGGGGTCGATGGACTCGACGTCCCAGGGTGTGACCTCGCCGAACGCGTCGAGTAGCTGCTCGTCGTAGGCGAACGAGGCGTTGTTCAGGGCAACGTACGCCCGCCAGACGTCGTCGTCGTCGATGCGGCCCTGGGCGGCGCGGACCGCGGTCAGATGGCGGCGGGCGGCGTCGATCACCCGCTCCAGGGCGGCGTCCAGCTCACCGTGCTGGTCGGTCATGTGCGTTCCCTTCGCGATGGGGGACGATCCGTGCCGGGCGGGATGGGGCGACGGACACGGTCAGCAATTCCGGAGGAAGCGGTCGAGAACCCGCACGCCGAACTGTAGTCCGTCCACCGGCACCCGCTCGTCGATGCCGTGGAACAGGCCGGAGAAGTTGAGGTCGGGCGGCAGCCGCAGCGGGGCGAAGCCGAAGCAGCGGATGCCGAGCTGGGAGAACGCCTTGGCGTCGGTACCGCCGGAGAGCATGTACGGCACGGGCCGGGCGCCCGGGTCCTCCGCGCGCAACGCCGCCGACATGGCGTCGACCAGGTCGCCGTCGAAGGTGGTCTCCAGGGCCGGCTGGCGGTGGATGTACTCGATTGCGATGTCCGGGCCGACCAGCTCGCGCAACTGCTGCTCCAGCAGCTCGGACTGGCCGGGCAGGCTGCGGCAGTCGATAGTGGCGGTGGCCCGGCCGGGGATGACGTTGTCCTTGTAGCCGGCGGCGAGCCGGGTCGGGTTGGCGGTGTTGCGGATGGTCGCGCCGATGATGTTGGCGATGGGGCCGAGCTTGGCGATGGCGGTCTCCGGGTCGTCCGGGTCGAGTTCGACGCCGAGCAGGTCGGAGACCTCTTCCAGGAAGGCACGCACGGTGTCGGTGACGACCACAGGGAAACGGTGCCGGCCGATGCGGGCCACGGCCTCGGCGAGGGCGGTGACCGCGTTGTCGTCGTGCACCATCGACCCGTGCCCGGGGCGGCCCCTGGCGTGCAGCCGCAGCCAGTCGATGCCCTTCTCGGCGGTCTCGATGAGGTAGAGCCGCTGCGACTCGTCGATGGTGTAGGAGAAGCCGCCGACCTCGCCGATCGCCTCGGTGCAGCCGTCGAAGGCGCCGCGGTGGTGCTGAGTGAGGTAGTGCGCGCCGTAGTCGCTGCCGGCCTCCTCGTCGGCGGTGAACGCCAGCACGATGTCGCGGGCGGGCCGGACGCCGGTGCGTCGCCAGTGCCGCACCACGGCCAGCACCATGGCGTCGAAGTCCTTCATGTCGATCGCGCCCCGGCCCCACAGGTAGCCGTCGCGGAGCTCACCGGAGAAGGGGTGCACCGTCCACTCGTCGGCGTCGGCGGGGACGACGTCGAGATGGCCGTGGACGAGCAGAGCGTCCCGGCCCGGGTCGGTGCCGGCGATGCGGGCGACGAGGCTGGCCCGGCCTGGGGCCGACTCGTGGAGCTGGGACTCGATGCCCACCTCGGCGAGCTTCTCGGCGACGTACTCGGCGGCGACTCGTTCCCCCGCGCTGGTGGCGTTGTCCCCGGTGTTGGTGGTGTCGATGCGCAGCAGGTCGCGGCAGAGGTCGACGACCTCGGCGGTGGGCTCGGGCGGGGCGGAGGCGGCGTCGCTCGTCATCGCTTCTTCATACCAGCCGCCCCAGGCGGGCAG
>NZ_SMKJ01000325.1:0-7135 GCF_004348615.1 Micromonospora sp. KC207 | reverse complement strand
GGACTTGGCGATGGAAGTGGCGGTGGGGGTGGTGTCCATGCCCACAATGTGAACTGGGCCTCACGGCACGGCAGCCTTGTGGTCATTCTGTTCACTCCCGTGACCCACGGCCGACATCGGCGGCCGACCGGCGCGCCACACTTGCGCCAGCAGCCGAAGCGCGGACAGGAGGTGTCGTGGCCCGACGGCAGTGGAGCATCGCGGGGCAGCTCTTCGCCCTCCAGGCCCTGGTGGTCGGCCTCCTGGTGCTGGCGGCGTCGGCGGGCGGCGTGTGGCTGGCCCGCAGCGACGCACGGGACGCCGCCCGAAAGGAGGTGCTGGCCGTGGCGCACACCGTGGCCGGTTCCCCGGACGTGCGCGCGGCACTCGCCTCCGCCGACCCGTCTGCGTCGCTCCAGCCGTACGCGGAGGCCACCCGGGTGGCGACCGGGACGGACTTCGTGGTGGTGATGGCCCCCGACCGGACCCGGTACTCGCACCCCCGGCCGGAGCGGATCGGTCAGCCGTTCGTCGGCGACATCGGGCCGGCGCTGGCGGGTCGGGCGTTCACCACCACGAACGTGGGCACCCTCGGCGAGTCGGTGCGGGCGGTGGTGCCGGTCCGCGCCGCGGACGGCCGGATCGTCGGGCTGGTCTCCGTCGGCATCTCCACCAGCGCGATCAACCGCCGCCTGCTGGCCCAGGCCCCCGTGCTGCTCGCCGCCGCCACCCCGGCGCTCGCCCTCGCGGCGACCGGCTCGTGGCTGCTGAGCCGGCGGCTGCGCCGGCAGACCCACGGCCTGGGCCCTGGTCAGATGACCAGGATGTACGAGTACCACGACGCGGTCCTGCACTCGGTGCGAGAGGGGTTGGTGGTGGCGACGGTGGACCGCCGGGTGGCCCTGGTCAACGACGAGGCGCGGCGGCTGCTGGGGCTCGCCGACGAAGCGACGGTGGTGGACCGGCCGGCCGGGGAGGTCGACCTGCCGCCCGCCGTGGCGGACCTGCTGGCCTCCGGGCGGGACGCGCACGACGAGCCGGTCGTGGCCGGCGACCGGGTGCTGGTGGTCAACCAGCGCACGGCGATGTTCGAGGGGCACCGCCTCGGCACCGTGCTGACCCTGCGGGACCAGACGGAGCTACGTACCCTCACCAGCGAGCTGGATTCGGTGCGGGCGCTGACCGACGCGCTGCGGGCGCAGACCCACGAGTCGGCCAACCGGCTGCACACCGTGCTGACGCTGGTGGAGCTGGGCCGGGCCGACGAGGCGGTCCGGCTGGCCACCGAGGACCTGGCGGTCGCCCAGCAGCTCACCGACCGGGTGGTCGGCGCGGTGACCGAGCCGGCCCTGGCCGCCCTGCTGCTGGGCAAGTCGGCGCAGGCCGGCGAGCGCGGCGTGGACCTGCTGGTGGAACCGGACTGCCGGCTCGACGGCACCCCGCTGCCCGTGACGGACCTGATCACCGTCGTCGGGAACCTGATCGACAACGCTCTGGAGGCGGTGGCCGGCACCGAGGCGCCCCGGCGGGTGCGGGTCTCCGTCGGCGCCGACGACGGTGCCGTGGTGGTCCGGGTCGGCGACAGCGGGCCGGGGCTGGCACCGGAACGGGTGGCCGACGCGTTCCGGCGCGGCTGGTCGACCAAGAGCGCCGGGCGGGGCCTCGGTCTGGCCCTCGTCGGCCAGGTGGTACGCCGCCACGGCGGCCGGGCCGACGTGGGCCGCTCCGTCGACGGCGGGACCCTGTTCACCGTCCGGCTGCCGGTCCCGGGCCGGGTGGGGCAGCCGTGACCGACATCCGGGTGCTCGTGGTGGAGGACGAGCCGCTGCTGGCCGAGGCGCACCGCACGTACACCGAGCGGGTGCCCGGGTTCGTGGTGGTCGGGGTGGCGCACACCGCGCGGGAGGCGATGGCGGCGCTGCGGCGGCGCGAGGAGAACCCGGTCGATCTCGTCCTGCTCGACTTCCGGCTGCCCGACCTGCACGGGCTGGAGGTGTGCCGGGCGCTGCGGGCCGCCGGCAGCACGGTGGACGTGCTGGCCGTGACCTCGGCCCGGGACCTGGCGGTGGTCCGTACGGCGGTGTCGCTCGGGGTGACCCACTACCTGCTCAAGCCGTTCACCTTCGCGGCGTTCCGCGACAAGCTGCACCGGTACGCCGAGTACCGCCGCCAGGTGCTGGCCGAGGGTGAGGTGGCCGCCCAGCACGAGGTGGACCGGATGTTCGCCACCCTGCGCGGCCCGGCCGCGCACACCCTGCCGAAGGGGCTCGACGAGCAGACCCTGCGCACGGTGCTCGGCTCGCTCACCGGCGACGCCGGCCGATCCGCCTCCGAGGTGGCCCGGCTGGCCGGCATCTCCCGGGTCACCGCCCGTCGGTACCTGGAGTACCTGGTGGCCGCCGAACGGGCGGTGCGTACCCCCCGCTACGGCTCCCCGGGCCGCCCGGAGATGGAGTACCGCCCGGCCTGACCCTGCGGTGCCCGCCGCTCACCGGCGGGCCGGTGAGCGACCGGTCAGCTGACGTTGGCGGGGCCGAGGACGCTCTTGAGGTCGCCCATCAGGGCGGTGGTGGCCGCGACCCGGAACGGGCCGAGTCGCAGGGTGGTGGTCTTGCCGCCGTTGAGGAGCTTGACGTGGACCTCGGTGTCGCCGGGGTGCAGGACGAGGGTTTCCTTGAGGCGTTCCACAAGTGGCGGGGTGCACCGGTGCACGGGGATGGTGAGGGTGACCGGTTTGCTGCCCGGGTTGCTGGTGACGTCGGGCAGCTGCATGTCCATGGCCATGATGCGGGGGGTGTCGTCGCGGCGGTCGACCCGCCCCTTGACCACCACGATGGCGTCCTCGGCGATGTACTGGCCGATCACCTCGTACGTGTTGGGGAAGAACAGGGTCTCCACGCCGCCGGCGAGGTCCTCCAGGGTGGCCGACGCCCAGGCCCGGCCCTGCTTGGTGACCCGCCGCTGCACGCCGGAGAGGATGCCGGCGAGGGTGACCACCGCCCCGTCGGGGACGGTGCCCTCCTCGGACAGGGCGGCGATGGTGGTGTCGGCGGCGGCGCCGAGGACGTGTTCGAGGCCGAACAGCGGGTGGTCGGAGACGTAGAGGCCGAGCATCTCGCGTTCGAAGGCGAGCTTGTCCCGCTTGTCCCACTCGGCTTCGCCGATGGTCGGCATGACGGTGGTGCTGCCGCCGGCGGCCTCGGCGTCGCCGAAGCCGGCGCCGAACAGGTCGTACTGGCCGACGGCCTCCTTGCGCTTGACGTCGGCGTACGCGTCGATGGCGTCGGCGTGCACGGCGAGCAGGCCCTTGCGGCTGTGCTGCATGACGTCGAACGCGCCGGCCTTGATCAGCGATTCGATGGTCTTCTTGTTGCACACCACCGCGTCGACCTTGGCCAGGAAGTCGTAGAAGTCAACGTACTCGCACTTCTCCTGCCGGCACCGCATGATCGAGGCCACCACGTTCGCCCCGACGTTGCGGATCGCCGCCAACCCGAACCGGATGTCCTTCCCGACCGGGGTGAACGGCCCGGCCGAGGTGTTCACGTCCGGCGGCAGCACCTGGATGCCCATCCGCCGGCACTCCGACAGGTACAACGCCATCTTGTCCTTGTCGTCACCCACCGACGTCAGCAGCGCCGCCATGTACTCGGCCGGGTAGTGCGCCTTCAGGTACGCCGTCCAGTACGACACCAGCCCGTACGCCGCCGAGTGCGCCTTGTTGAACGCGTACCCGGCGAACGGGACGAGGACGTCCCACACGGCCTGGATCGCCTCGTCGGAGTAGCCGCGCTCGCGGCAGCCGTCCCTAAACGGCACGAACTCCTTGTCCAGGATCTCCTTCTTCTTCTTGCCCATCGCCCGGCGCAACAGGTCCGCCTGACCCAGCGTGTACCCGGCGAGGATCTGCGCCGCCCGCTGCACCTGCTCCTGGTAGACGATCAGGCCGTGCGTCGGGGCCAGGATCTCCCGCAGCGGCTCCTCCAACTCCGGGTGGATCGGCGTGATCTCCTGCAACCCGTTCTTGCGCAACGCGTAGTTCGTGTGCGAGTCCACGCCCATCGGACCAGGCCGGTACAACGCCAGCACGGCGGAGATGTCCTCGAAGTTGTCCGGCTTCATCAACCGCAGCAGCGACCGCATCGGCCCACCGTCGAGCTGGAACACCCCCAGCGTGTCGCCGCGCGCCAGCAGCTCGTACGCGGCCTTGTCGTCCAGGTCCAACCCCAGCAGGTCCAGGTCCCTGCCGTGGTTGAGCTGGATGTTCTTCACCGCGTCGTCGATGATCGTCAGGTTCCGCAGACCCAGGAAGTCCATCTTCAACAACCCGAGCGACTCGCACGTCGGGTAGTCGAACTGAGTGATGATCACCCCGTCGGAGTCCCGCCGCATCAACGGGATGTGCTCGATGATCGGCTCCGCCGACATGATCACCCCCGCGGCGTGCACCCCGGTCTGCCGGATCAGCCCCTCGATGCCCTTCGCCGTGTCGATGACCTTCTTCACGTCCGGGTCCGACTCGTACAGGCCCCGGATCTCCCCCGCCTCCGCGTAGCGCGGGTGCTTCGGGTCGAAGATCCCCGACAGCGGGATGTCCTTGCCCATCACCGCCGGCGGCATCGCCTTGGTGATCCGGTCCCCCACCGCGTACGGGAACCCCAGCACCCGCGCCGAGTCCTTGATCGCCGCCTTCGCCTTGATCGTGCCGAACGTCGCGATCTGCGCGACCTTGTCCTCACCCCACTTGTCGGTGACGTACTTGATCACCTCACCGCGCCGACGCTCGTCGAAGTCGATGTCGACATCCGGCATCGACACCCGCTCCGGGTTGAGGAACCGCTCGAAGATCAGCCCGTGCGGGATCGGGTCCAGGTCCGTGATCCCCAACGCGTACGCCACCAGCGAGCCGGCCGCCGAGCCACGACCCGGACCCACCGCGATGCCCTGACTCTTCGCCCACCCGATGAAGTCGGCGACCACGAGGAAGTACGACGGGAACCCCATCTGGATGATGACGCCCAACTCGTACTCCGCCTGCACCACGTGCCCCTCGGGAACCCCGCCCGGGAACCGCCGGGCCAGGCCCTTGAAGGTCTCCTTGCGGAACCACGACTCCTCCGTCTCCCCCTCCGGGATCGGGAAGCGCGGCATCAGGTTGTGGAACTCGAACATCCCCGCCGGGTCGACCTTCTCCGCCACCAGCAGCGTGTTACGGCAGCCCTCCAGCCAGAGCTGGGAGGAGTCGACGGCGCGCATCTGCTCGGCCGACTTGATGAAGTAGCCGCCGCCCTCGAAGCGGAACCGGTTCGGGTCGGCGATGTTGCTGCCGGTCTGCACGCACAGCAGCACGTCGTGCGCCTCGGCCTGGGCCTCGTGGGTGTAGTGCGAGTCGTTGGTCACCACCGGCGGGATGCCGAGCTTCTTGCCGATCTCGGTGAGCCCGTCGCGGACCCGGCGCTCGATGTCGAGGCCGTGGTCCATCAGCTCCAGGAAGTAGTTGTCCCTGCCGAAGATGTCCTGGTACGCGGAGGCGACCTTGAGCGCCTCGTCGAACTGGCCGAGCCGTAGCCGGGTCTGCACGGCACCGGAGGGACAGCCGGTGGTGGCCATGATCCCCTCGGCGTGCTCGGCGATCAACTCCATGTCCATCCGGGGCCACTTGACGTAGTGACCCTCCATGGAGGCGCGCGAGTTGAGGGTGAACAGGTTGTGCAGGCCGGTCTTGTTCGCCGCCCACATGGTCATGTGGGTGATCGCGCCGTTGCCGGAGACGTCGTCGCTCTTCTGCTCCGGCCGGCCCCACTTCACCCGCGCCTTGTGGTAGCGCGACTCCGGCGCCACGTACGCCTCGACGCCCAGGATGGGGGTGATCCCGGCGGCCATGGCCTGCTTGTAGAAGTCGTTCGCGCCGTGCATGTTGCCGTGGTCGGTCATCGCGACCGCGGGCATGCCGAGCCGGCTGGCCTCGGCGAAGAGGTCCTTGAGCCGGGCCGCACCGTCGAGCATCGAGTACTCGGTGTGCACGTGCAGATGCGCGAACGAATCGCCCATGCGTGGCGCCCCCCCGGGTCGGATCATGGGTTGTCGAGATCGGTCGGCCCACCCTATCGCCGGGGGATCGGCGACCTCCAGCAGCCGCGCGGGCGGACCACCACCGGGTGGCGGGGATCTCCCCGGTCACGCTGGCGGCGGGCCCGGTCGGTTGCCCGACTCGCCCGCGCGCCTCCGGCGGCGGTGGCCGTACCGTGGTCGCCACGACACCCGGCGAGCGATCGGCGCACCCGGCGAGCATTGGACACCACCGCATGCCCCTTGCGGACGGCATCGAGGAACTGGCCCGCGTGGCGGCGCGCGGCGACGAGGCGGCCCTGCACGCCCTGCTCGTGGCCGTCCGCCCGGAGGTCCTCCGACTGTGCGCCCGGCTGCTGCCCCACCGGGAGGACGCCGAGGAGGCGTGCCAGGACGCGCTGCTGGCGCTGGCCCAGGGGATCACCCGGTTCGAGGGGCGCTCGTCGTTCCACACCTGGCTGTACCGGCTGACCGCCAACCGGGCGCGCTCGACGTACCGGGGGCTGCGGCGGCGCTGGGAGGTGGAGTCCGCCGGCGTGCCGCTGCCGGATCCGCCGGACCCTCGCCGCACCAGCGTGGTCGCCGGCACCCGGCTCGACCTGCTCGACGCGCTCGACGCGGTGCGCCCCGAACTGGCCGAGGCGGTGGCCCTGCGGGACGTCCTCGGGCTGGGCTACGCCGAGATCGCCACCCTGCTCGGGGTGCCCGAGGGGACCGTCAAGTCCCGGCTGCACGAGGCCCGCCGGCAGGTCCGACGGCGGCTGTCCGGCGACCCCGGCTGAGCCGGCGACGGGATGGACGGGATGCGGAGGGACCCGGTGCCGCGGCACCGCAGCGCAGGGCTCGGCCGGTCGCGCGGGCACGCCGGCCCGGCCGGCCCGGCCCGGCGGCTCGCCTCGGCGGCGGTCGCCGCGTTCACCCTGGCCGTCGCGGCATGCGGCGGCGACACTCCCGTCGCGCCGCTGCCCGTCGCGCCGCCGACCGCCGTACCGTCGACCCCGCCGGCGCCGTCCGGCCCAGCCACGTCGACCGCGCCGGCCCCGCCCCGCGCGGCCCCGACCTCCCGGCGGCGGGGGCCGCCGGGAGG
>NZ_SMKJ01000324.1:0-7153 GCF_004348615.1 Micromonospora sp. KC207 | reverse complement strand
TGCTTGCCGCGGCGTTGCGGGCCAAGCAGCCCGAGCCGCACGCTTTCGCCGCGTTCCTCGCCCAGGCCCACAACGCCGGAGTGCCGGTGGACTGGGCGGCCGTGCTGGCCGGCGGGAAGCGCATCGATCTGCCTACCTACGCCTTCCAACACCAGCGCTACTGGCTGATGCCCGACACCAGCACCCTCGACCGGGTCGACCATCCCCTGCTGACCGGCGCCGTGCGCGTCGGCGACCGCGACGAATGGGTGCTCACCGGACGGCTCTCCCGCGACCTCGCCCCCTGGCTGCCCGACCACGCCGTGCTGGGCACGGTGGTCGTCCCCGGCACCGCCCTGGTCGAGCTGGCGCTCACCGCCGGACGGCATGCCGGCACCCCGGTCGTCGACGAGCTCACCCTCGAAGCACCCCTGGTCGTGCCCGAGCGGGCCACCGTGTCGCTGCAGGTCACCGTCGGGCCGCCCGGCGGGGACGGGCGCCGCGAGGTTGCCCTCTACTCGGCCGGCCCGGCGGGCGAAGGCGAGCCGGCCGTACCGGTCTGCCACGCCCGCGGTCTGCTGACCGCCACCGCTACCGCCGAGCCGGCCGCGGCGTTCCCGGCGTCGTGGCCGCCGGCCGGGGCCGAGCCGGTCACCGCCGACGAGTTGTACGCCCGGCTGGCCGCAGCCGGCTACCAGTACGGGCCCGCCTTCCAGGGCGTGCGGACCGCCTGGCGAACCGGCGAGCACGTCTACGCCGACGTGGCGCACGCCGAGGCGACCGGCGGCTACACGCTGCACCCCGCGCTGTTCGACGCCACCCTGCACAGCGGGCTCGACTGGCTCGACCAGGGCGAGGACGCCTCGGCGGGGCTGCCGTTCGCCTGGTCCGGGGTGAGCGTCGACCGGCCCGGCCCCGGGCACGTCCGGGTCCGCATCGGCCCGGCCGGCCCGTCCGCCATCCGGGTCGACCTCGCCGACGAGCACGGCGCACCGGTCGCGTCGGTCGCCTCGCTGGTGGTCCGGCCGATCGACACCGGCCGGCTGGAAGCGGCCCTGCGTACCCGCAGCGACGCGCTGTTCGGCATCGGCTGGACGCCGGTCGCGGCCCCGGCCCGCAACGGCGGCCGCCCGCCCCGCGTGGTGGGCCTCGGCGGACACCGGCGGGTGGCCGAGCACTACGCCGACCTGGACACGCTGGACCGGGCGCTCACCGAGGGCGCCCCGGTGCCGGACGTCGTCCTCCTGCCCGCGCCCGCCCCCGGCCCGGCCGGCCCGGCGGAGCAGGCGCAGGACGTCGCCGAACGCACCCTGAGCCTGGTGCAGCAGTGGCTGGCGATCGACCGGCTCGCCGGGGCACGGCTCGTGCTGACCACCCGTACGGCCGTCGCGGCCGGTGCCGAGGTGCCGGACCTCGCCCAGGCGCCGGTGTGGGGCCTGATCCGCAGCGCCCAGTCGGAGCACCCGGGCCGGTTCCAGCTCGTCGACCTGGAGGCCTCCGCCGACGAGCCGGACTGCGCGGACGAACCGGAGTGGGCGGCGCTGAGCCAGCTCGACGAGCCGCAGCTCGCCGTCCGGGCCGGCACCCTGCTCGCGCCCCGCCTCACCCGGACGACGGCCGGACCCGGCGCGGCGCTGCCGGATCTCGACCCGGACGGCACGGTGCTCATCACCGGCGGCACCGGCGGGCTCGGCGCGGTGCTCGCCCGGCACCTCGCCCAGCGGCACGGCGCGACCCGGCTGCTGCTGGTCAGCCGGCGCGGCGCGGCAGCGCCCGGCGCGGCGGAGCTGGTCGCCGAGCTGGCCGCGCTGGGCGCCGACGCCCGGGCGGTGGCCTGCGACGTCGCCGATCGCGGCCAGCTCGCCGCGCTGCTTGCCGATCTCGACCGGCCGCTCACCGCGGTGGTGCACGCGGCCGGTGTTCTGGACGACGGCGTCGTCACCTCGCTGAGCGCCGAGCAGCTGCGCCGGGTGATGACCCCGAAGGTGCACGCTGCGGTGAACCTGGACGAGCTGACCGCCGGTCATCCGGTCACCGCGTTCGTGTTGTTCTCGTCGGTGGCGGCCCTGATCGGCAGCCCCGGCCAGGCCAACTACGCCGCGGCGAACGCCGTGCTCGACGCGCTGGCCCACCGGCGCCGCGCGGCCGGGCTGCCCGGCACCTCCCTCGCCTGGGGTCTGTGGGCCGAGGCGGGCGGCATGGCCGGGGAGATCAGCGGCGCCGACCACGCCCGGATCCAGCGCCTGGGCGTCCGGGCGCTGCCCACCGACCTCGGCGTGGACCTGTTCGACCAGGCGGACGCGCTCGGTGCGGCGCTGCTCGTCCCGGCCCAGCTCGACCTCGCCGCGCTCCGGGCGCAGGCCCGGGCGGGGACGCTGCTGCCGCTGATGCGCGGGCTGGTCGCCGCGCCGGCCCGGCGCGCCGACGACGACACCTCGTTCGCGCAGCGCCTCGCCGGGGTCACCGCGGCCGAGCGGGAACCGGTCGTGCTCCAGCTCGTGCAGGCCCAGGTCGCCGAGGTGCTCGGCCTCGCCGCCGCGGGCGCGGTCGACCCCGGCCGGGCGTTCAAGGACCTGGGGTTCGACTCGCTCGGCGCGGTCGAGCTGCGCAACCGGCTCACCCGGGCCACCGGGGTACGGCTGCCGTCCACCCTGGTCTTCGACTACCCCACCCCGGCGGCGATCGCCGCGCTGCTGCTCACCGAGCTGGGCGGCGCGGAACCCGCCGAGCCGCCGATCGACCAGGAGCTGCGGCGGCTGGAGGACACCCTCGCCGGCGCCGGGCCGGCCGACCGGCAGCGGGCGGCCGCGAAGCTTCGCACGCTGCTGGCCGCGATCACCGGCGGGGAGCAGCGCACCAGCGAACGCATCGAGGCGGCCACCACCGCCGACGAGGTCCTTGAGCTGATAAACGCCGAGTTCGGCGATGTCTGACCGTACCGACGGCGCACCCGGAAACACCCGAGGGGACAAGGTTATGAGCGTTGATGTCAACGATCCGCAGCAGGAGAAGCTCGTCCGGTACCTCAAGCGGGTCGCCATCGACCTCAACCAGACCCGGTCGCGGCTGCGCGAGCTCGAGGACCGCGCCAGCGAACCCATCGCCATCGTCGGCATGGCCTGCCGCTACCCGGGCGGGGTGACCTCGGCGGACGAGCTGTGGCAGGTGGTCGCCGAAGGCCGCCAGGGCACCTCGGAGTTCCCCGGTGACCGCGGTTGGGACGTCGAACGCCTCTACGACCCGGACCCCGACCACGCCGGCACCTCGTACACGCGCAGCGGCGGCTTCGTCGAACGGGTCAGCGAGTTCGATGCCGAGTTCTTCGGCATCAGCCCGCGCGAGGCGCTGGCCATGGACCCGCAGCAGCGGCTGCTGCTGGAGGTCGGGTGGGAGGCGTTCGAGCACGCCGGCATCGACGTGACCGCGCTGCGCGGCTCGGACACCGGCGTCTTCTGCGGCCTGATGTACCAGGACTACGGGTTCGTCGCCGGGCAGAGCGACCGCCGCCCGGAGATCGAGGGCTACCTGACCCTGGCCTCCGCCGGCAGCGTCGCCTCCGGCCGGCTCAGCTACACGTTCGGCTTCGAGGGCCCCGCGGTCACCGTCGACACCGCCTGCTCGTCGTCGCTGGTCGCGGTGCACCTGGCGGCCAACGCGTTGCGCGCGCGGGAGTGCTCCCTGGCCCTGGTCGGCGGGGTCACCGTGCTGGCCCGGCCGAACGTGTTCGTGGAGTTCAGCCGCCAGCGCGGCGTCTCGCCGGACGGGCGCTGCAAGTCGTACGCGAACGCCGCCGACGGGGTCGGCTGGGCCGAGGGCGCCGGCCTGCTGGTGGTGGAACGGCTCTCCGACGCCCGCCGCAACGGCCACCCGGTGCTCGCCGTGATCCGCGGCAGCGCGGTCAACCAGGACGGCGCCAGCAACGGGCTCACCGCCCCGAATGGCCCGTCGCAGGAGCGGGTCATCCGCCAGGCCCTCGCCGACGCCGGACTCGGGCCGGCCGACGTGGACGCGGTCGAGGGCCACGGCACCGGCACCCCGCTCGGCGACCCGATCGAGGCGCGGGCGCTGCTCGCCACCTACGGGCGTGAACGCGCCCAGGGGCCGCTGCGGCTCGGCTCGGTCAAGTCGAACATCGGCCACACCCAGGCCGCCGCGGGCGTCGCCGGCATGATCAAGATGGTGCAGGCGATGCGGCACGGCACCCTGCCCCGCACCCTGCACGTCGACGCGCCGTCCCCGCACGTCGCCTGGGACGCCGACGCGGTGCGCCTGCTCACCGAGGCGGAGCCGTGGCTGCCCGGCGAGCACCCGCGCCGGGCGGGCATCTCGTCGTTCGGCGTCAGCGGCACCAACGCCCACGTGGTCATCGAGGAGGCGCCCGCGCCGGAGCCGGTGACCGTCCCGGAGCCGGTGACCGTCCCGGAGCCGGTGACCGTCCCGGCGCCGGTCGCCGGCCCGGCGGTGCTGCCGGTGCCGCTGTCCGCGCGGGGCGATGCCGCGCTGCGAGCCCAGGCCGACCGGCTGCGCGCCCACCTCATCGCCAACCCCGACCTCTCCCTGCCCGACGTCGGGCATTCGCTCGCCACCGGCCGCGCCCACCTGGAACGACGCGCGGTGATCGTCGCGGCCGACCGCGGCGACCTGCTCACCTGTCTGGCGAAGCTGTCCGCCGGGGAACCGCATCCGGACGTCGTGGAGGGCGCCGCGACCGGTGGCAAGGCGGTCCTCGTCTTCCCCGGCCAGGGCACGCAGTGGGACGGGATGGCGGTCGAGCTGCTCGACTCCTCCCCGGTCTTCGCCGCCGAGATCGCCGCCTGCGGCGCTGCCCTGGCCGCCTACGTGGACTGGCGGCTGGAGGACGTGCTGCGTGGCCTGCCCGGCGCGCCGTCGCTGGACCGCGTCGACGTGGTCCAGCCGGTCCTGTTCGCGGTCATGGTGTCGCTCGCCAAGCTGTGGCAGTCGTACGGCGTCCGTCCGGCCGCGGTGGTCGGCCACTCCCAGGGCGAGATCGCCGCCGCGTACGTCGCCGGCGGGCTCACCCTCGACGACGCGGCCCGGGTGGTGGTCCTGCGCAGCCGGGCGGTCCGGGAACGGCTCGCCGGGCACGGCGGCATGGCGTCGATCGCCCTCGGCGCGGAGCAGGTCGAGGAGCGCATCGCGCGGTACGACGGCCGCCTGTCCGTCGCCGCCGTGAACAGCCCGATGGCGACCGTCGTCTCGGGAGAGCCGGGCGCCCTCACCGATCTGCTGGCCGGCTGCGAGCGCGACGACGTCCGGGCCCGGCGCGTCCGGGTGGACTACGCCTCGCACTCGGCCTTCGTGGAGGCCATCGAGGACGAGCTCATGAGCGTGCTCGCGCCGATCGCCCCGCGCTCCGGCGACCTCCCGTTCTACTCCACCGCGACCGGCGGGTTCCTCGACACCGCCGCGCTCGACGCCGGCTACTGGTACCGCAACCTGCGCGGGCGGGTCGGCTTCGCGCCGGCCGTCCGGGCGCTGGTGGACAACGGCGCCACCTGCTTTCTGGAGATGTCCCCGCACCCGGTGCTGACCATGGCCGTCGAGGACACCGTGTCGGTCACCGCCGCGGCCGGGCAGGTCGCGGTGACCGGCTCGCTGCGGCGCGACGAGGGCGGTCCGAAGCGGTTCGCCCTGTCGCTGGCCGAGGCGCACGCCGCCGGGGTGCCGGTCGACTGGGCCGTCGTCTACGCCGGCACCGGTGCCGGCCACGTGGCCCTGCCCACGTACGCGTTCCAGCGGCAGCGGTACTGGCTGCTGCCGGGCGCCGGGGCCGGCGACCCCGCCGCCGCCGGGCTGGGCCGCACCGGGCATCCCGTGCTGGCCGCCGCCACCCCGGTCGCCGACCGCGACGAATGGTTGTTCACCGGCCGCCTCACGCCGGACAGCCAGGAGTGGATCTCGCACCACGCGGTGCTGGGCACGGTGCTGGTGCCGGGCGCCGCGATCGTCGAGCTGGCCCTCACCGCCGGCCGCCGGGTCGACCACCCGGTCATCGACGACCTCGTCCTGCAGGCGCCGCTGATCCTCCTCGACGACGCCGCGCGGCAGGTGCAGGTCACCATCGGCAAGGCCGCCGAGGACGGCCGCCGGCCGGTCGCCGTCTACTCCCGGCCGGAGACCGCCGGGCCCGGCGGGGAGACCGAGGTGACCTGCCACGCCCTGGGCTGGCTGGCCGCCGACGCCGCGCCGCCCGCGCCGTTCCCGGCCGCCTGGCCGCCGCCCGGCGCCGAGCCCGTCGCGGTCGACACCCTCTACGCGCGGCTCGCCGAATCCGGTTACGACTACGGCCCGCTGTTCCAGGGCCTGCGGGCGGCCTGGCGCGACGCCGGGCACACGTACACCGAGGTGGCGCTGGACGACGACGCCACCAGCGACGGGTACGACATCCACCCCGCGTTGCTCGACGCCGTGCTGCACGGCGGCCTGCTCGACAAGGCGCCCGGCGACCCGACCGACCTGCCGTTCTCCTGGTCCGGGGTGAGCCTCGGCCGGAGCGGCGGACGGCGCGCCCGGGTCCGGATCTCCGCCACCGGCGAGTCCACGGTGCGCATCGACGCGGTCGACGAGCACAGCGTCCCGCTGATCACCGTGGAGGCCCTCGCCTTCCGCCCGATCGACCAGGCGCAGCTCGAGGCGTCCCTGCGTGGCGGGCAGCGCGCGCTGCACCAGGTCGAGTGGATCCCGGTCACCGGCCTCACCCCGCCCGCCGGCCCGGCCGAGGTCGCGATGCTCGGCGACGTCGGCCTGCCGGCCCTGCAACGGTCGATTGCCGACGGCGTCACCGTCCCCGACCTGGTGCTCGCCGAGATCACCCCGGCCGCGGGCGCCGACCCGGCCGCCGCCGCCCGCGCCACCACCGAGCACGCTCTCTCCCTGGTGCAGGACTGGCTCGCCGCCGAACCGCTGGCCGCCGCCCGCCTGGTCGTGGTCACCCGTCAGGGGGTTGCGGTGGGTGATGAGGCGGTTGATCTTGCGATGGCGCCGGTGTGGGGTTTGGTTCGTAGTGCTCAGTCTGAGCATCCGGGTCGGTTTCAGCTTGTTGATTTGCCCGGTGGGGAGCCTGATCCGGATTGGGTGGCGCTTGCCGCGACCGGGGAACCTCAGCTTGCTGTCCGTGGTGGTGTTCCGCTGGCTCCCCGGCTTGCTGCGCACA
>NZ_SMKJ01000323.1:0-7238 GCF_004348615.1 Micromonospora sp. KC207 | reverse complement strand
GCCACCCTCCGGGCGAAGCGGCTGCCGAAGTACGCCCCGCCGGTCATCGCCGTCGCGGCCGTCGCCGTCGCCGCCGCCGCCGTGTACGGCACGAGCATCGGCGGCCCGGTGCTCGTCGTGGCCGTCGCCGCGCTGCTCTACCTGGCCGGCCTCTTCGCCGCCGCCAACGCCGTCGAGGGGCGGCGCTCGGCCCGCAACCGCACCTGGAGCGCGCTGATCCACTCGGCGTTCGTGCTGGCCGTGCTGCCGCTGGCCTCCGTGGTGTGGACGCTGGTCAGCAAGGGCTTCGACCGCCTCGACGGCAACTTCTTCGGCACCTCGATGAACAACATCGGGGCTCGGGATGCCAACGGCGGCGCGTACCACGCGATCGTCGGGACGCTGGAGCAGGTCGGCATCGCCGCGCTGATCACCGTCCCGCTCGGCATTCTCTGCGCGATCTACGTGGTCGAGTACGGCCGGGGCCGGTTCGCCTTCGCGATCCGGTTCTTCGTCGACGTGATGACCGGCATCCCGTCCATCGTCTCCGGCCTGTTCGTGCTGGCCTTCTGGGTGCTGGTCGTCTCGCCGGTGTTCAACGACGGCCGGCCGGGCTTCTCCGGCTTCGCCGCAGCGCTGGCACTGAGCGTGCTGATGCTGCCCACCGTGGTCCGCTCCACCGAGGAGATGCTGCGGCTCGTCCCCGCGCCGCTGCGCGAGGGGGCGTACGCCCTCGGCGTGCCGAAGTGGAAGACCATCCTGCGGGTCGTGCTCCCGACCGCGCTGCCCGGCATCGTCACCGGCGTCATGCTCGCCATCGCGCGGGCGGCCGGCGAGACTGCGCCGGTGTTGCTCGTGGCCGGCGGCGGCGCGGCGATCAACATCAACCCGTTCGAGAACAACCAGTCGTCACTGTCTCTCTTCGTCTACCAGCAGGCGGGCGACGCGTCGAAGTACGCACCGGCGCGCGCCTGGACGGCGGCGCTGACCCTGGTCACCCTCGTGCTGATCCTGACGATCGCGGCGAAGCTGCTGGCTCGCCGGAACCGGCTCGGCCGATGAATCCCGGAGGTACCACCATGGCCAAGCGCGTCGACGCCTCGAACGTCACCGCCTACTACGGCGCCTTCAAGGCGATCGAGAACATCAACCTGACCGTCGAGCCGAAGACGGTGACCGCTCTGATCGGGCCGTCCGGCTGCGGCAAGTCGACCTTCCTGCGGTCGATCAACCGCATGCACGAGGTCCTGCCGGGCGCCCGCGTCGAGGGCGACCTCACCATCGACGGGCAGAACATCTACGACCGCGACGTGGACGTCACCGCCGTACGCCGGATGATCGGCATGGTCTTCCAGCGGCCCAACCCGTTCCCCACGATGAGCATCTACGAGAACGTGGTGGCCGGGCTGCGGCTCAACGGGGTACGGAAGAAGTCCATCCTGGACGAGGCGGCCGAGAACTCGCTGCGCTCGGCGAACCTCTGGGACGAGGTGAAGGGCCGCCTCGGCAAGCCGGGCGCGGGCCTGTCCGGCGGCCAGCAGCAGCGGCTCTGCATCGCCCGCACGATCGCCGTCGAGCCGCAGGTGGTGCTGATGGACGAGCCGTGCTCGGCGCTGGACCCGATCTCCACGCTGGCGATCGAAGACCTGATGTTCCAGCTCAAGGACAAGTTCACCATCATCATCGTCACGCACAACATGCAGCAGGCCGCCCGCGTCTCCGACCGCACGGCCTTCTTCTCGATCGAGAAGACCGGGGACCCGGGCCGCCTCATCGAGTACGACAACACCCAGAAGATCTTCAGCAACCCGAGCCACAAGAAGACCGAGGACTACATCACGGGCCGCTTCGGCTGAGGTGCAAGGAAGGGCCCCCTGTTAACGCATTCTGTTGTACAGGGGGCCCCTTCCTATGTACAGGGGGCCCCTTCCTAACCAGCACCACCCCGGGCGGGCCGCGCCAGGGGTCAGGGCAGGTTGCCGTCGCCGCCGAGGTTGGCGACGATCCGGCGCAGGACGTCGATCGTGGCGGCGTACTCGTCTGCGGTGATGCCGGCCCGCACCCGCTCGTGGACCCGGGACGTGCGGTCGCGGGCCCGCAGCCGGCCGGCCTCGCCCGCCTCGGTGAGCCGGAACGCCCCGGCCTCCTCGGTCAGCCAGCCGCGCCCGACCAGGTCGTCGAAGACGCCGTCGACGTCCGTGCCGAGGTCGTCGTACGGCGTCAGCCGCTCGGCGAGCGTCGCCCGGCCCCAGCGGCCTGGGTCACCGGCGACGTGGTTGAGCGTCCACCAGTGCGGCTGGGTGAGCCGCTCGACGGCCAGCGCCGCGCGGATCTCCCCCACCACCCGGCGGTAGGTCTCCCCGCTCCACCAGCCGATCGGCTGCGCGGCGAGCTCCTCCTTGCGGTACTCCCTGACCTCCATCGTGGACCCCTCCCCGTCGGCGAACCATCCCGCTGGGCGGGCCGGCACGCCCACGCTAGGAGTTAAAGCCGCCTTCAGGTCAAGGGCGCTCAGCCGAGCACGAAGCGCGGCTCGCCGTCGGCGGGCAGGTCCAGGCGGGGGGTGACCGGGGTCGCGGCGTCGCGGGTGGCGGACGCGCGGGCCACCCCGGCCAGGTCGCCGGCGGCGGCCACCTGGGCCAGCGTGACCAGGGTCGGCGGCAACATGGTCAGCTCGCCGGCCTCCGCCCGGGCCAGGGCGTCCGCCGGCCGGACCCACATGGTGTGGTCGGCCTCGCCGGAGACGTCCCGGGTCCGCTGGCCCAGCGGCAGGAGCGCCACAAAAAAGTACGTGTCGAAGCGGCGCGGCTCGAACTCCGGGGTGACCCACCGGCTCCACGGCAGCAGCAGGTCCGACCGGAGGGTGAGCCCCCGCCCGGCGAGCAGCTCGGCGAAGCCCCGTCGGCGTGCCTCCAGGTCCTGCCGCGCGGCTTCCCAGTCGTCCCCGCTGACGTCGCCCACCACGGTCGCCGCGTCCGGGCCGGCCAGCAGCACCCCGGACTCCTCGAAGACCTCCCGGGCGGCGGCGCACACCACCGCCTGGGCGACGTCCGGCGCGAGGCCCAGCCTCCCGGCCCAGCCCGCCGGCTCGGGCCCGGCCCAGTCGAGGTGGGCCGCGGAGTCGGACGGGTCCACCCCGCCGCCGGGGAAGGCGTACACGCCGCCGAAGGCCATCGTGGCGACGCGGCGGATGACGTACACCTCGAAGTCGACGCCGGCCGGGCGCAACAGCAGCACGGTGGCCGCGACCCGGGGCCGCGCCGGCGTGCCGCCCTCGGCGCGGAACCGGCGGGCGTTCTCGACCAGGGCCGGCGGGGCGGCGAAACCGTGCCTGTCGATCGTCATGCGCCGAGCCTAGTCCCGCAGGGTGGATCGGCCGGTCCGGCGGCGGTGGGGGGTCGGCCCACATCCCGCTAGCGTGGGCGCATGACACGTTGGGGGATTCTGGCCACCGGCCACATCGCCGGCCGCTTCGCCGACGACCTGCGGTTCGTGCCGGGGGCCGAGTTGGTCGCGGTCGGCTCGCGGACGCCGGAGGCGGCACGGTTGTTCGCCGAGAAGCACGGCGCGCAGCGGGCGTACGGCTCCTGGGCGGAGCTGGCCGCCGACAACGAGGTGGACGCGATCTACGTGGCCACTCCGCACGCGGCCCACCACGAGGCCACGATGACCTGCCTGGCGGCGGGCCGGGCGGTGCTGGTGGAGAAGCCGTTCACCCTCGACCTGGCCGACAGCACCGAACTGGTCGAGGTCGCCCGCGCCCGGGGGGTCTTCCTCATGGAGGCCATGTGGATGCGCACGAACCCGCTGATCCTGCGGGTGGTCGAGCTGCTCGCCGACGGGGCGATCGGGCAGGTCACCAGCGTGCAGGCCGACTTCGGGGTGGCCGGGCCGTTCGCGCCGGAGAGCCGGATGCGCGCCCGGGCGCTCGGCGGGGGCGCCCTGCTCGACCTGGGCGTCTACCCGGTCAGCCTGGCCCACCTGCTGCTCGGCCTCCCGCAGCACGTGCGGTCCTGGGCGAAGATCGGCCCGGAGGGCGTGGACGAGAACACCGGCATCGTGTTCGGCTACGACTCGGGGGCGGTGGCGACGCTGAGCTGCGGCATGATCGGGGCCACCCCGGTGGTCGCCTCGATCACCGGCACCGCCGGCCGCATCGACCTGCCCGCGCCGTTCTTCCGGCCGCCGTCGGCGACCCTGCACCGGGCCGGCGCGGAGCCGGAGACGATCCCCGCCGACCTGACCGGCGATGGCTACCAGTACGAGGCGATCGAGGTGCAGCGCTGCCTCGCGGCGGGGCTGACGGAGAGCCCGCTGGTGCCGCACGCCACCACGCTTGAGGTGATGGGCCTGCTCGACGACATCCGCGAGCAGATCGGCGTGCACTACAAGTGAGGTGCAAGGAAGGGCCCCCCTGTTAACGCATTCTGTTGTACAGGGGGCCCTTCCCGACCGCCGGGGCCGACCAGCGCGCGGGCCGCAGCGCGCCGGATCGGCGGGCCGGGCGGCGGGCGGCTGTCAGCCGAAGATCGGGCGGACCAGCAGGTAGGTGACGCAGGCGATCAGCGCCGCCGCCGGGAACGTGACGATCCAGGCGACCACGATGTTGCCCGCCACGTTCCAACGCACCGCGGAGAACCGCTTCGTCGCCCCCACGCCCATGATCGCCGAGGTGATCGTGTGGGTGGTGGAGATCGGCACCTTGAGCACCAGGGCGTTGAAGTAGAGCACCGCGCTGGCCACCGTCTCGGCGGCGAAGCCCTCCGGCGGACCCAGGTCGATGATCTTGCGACCCAGCGTCCGGATGATCCGCCAGCCACCGGCGTACGTGCCAGCCGCCAGCATCGCCGCCGAGGTCCAGAACACCCAGCCGGGAATGTGGGTCTTGTCGTCCTGGAAGCCGCCGGTGTAAAGGGCGAGAACCACGATGCCCATGGTCTTCGCGGCGTCCTGCATGCCGTGGCCGACGGACATGGCCGCCGCCGAGGCGGTCTGCGCCCAGCGGAAGCCCCGGTTCAGCTTGCCCGGCTGCCCGTTGCGGAACAGCCACAGGATCGCCAGCATCATCAGGTAACCCAGGGTCAGACCGACGAGCGGCGAGAGCACCATCGGCAGTAGCACCTTCTCGCCGATGTTGACCCACTGCACCACGCCGCCGGTGGCCAGCAGGGTCGCCCCGACCAGGCCGCCGAACAGCGCGTGCGAGGACGACGACGGCAGGCCGAAGTACCAGGTGATCAGGTTCCAGGCGATCGCGCCGAGCACCCCGGCGAAGACCACCCCCAGGCTCTCGATGCCGGTGGGCAGGGTGACCAGGCCGTCGCCGACGGTCTTGGCGACCCCGGCGCCGAAGTGGGCGCCGACGAAGTTGCCGACCGCGGCGAGGGCGAGCGCGACCCGGGGTGTCAGGGCGCGGGTCGAGACGCTTGTCGCGATCGCGTTGGCGGCGTCGTGGAAGCCGTTGGTGTAGTCGAACACCAGGGCCACCACGATCACCGCCAGCACGGCGATGAGTTCGGAACTCACAGGATCAGGACTCCTTGACCGCGATTGTCTCGACGGTGTTGGCCACGTGCTCGAAGGCGTCGCAGGCGGCCTCCAGCTCGTCGGCGACCTCCTTCATCTTGAGCACCGTCAAGGCGTCGTACTCGCCGGAGAAGAGGCGGACCAGGAGCATCCGGTACGCCTGGTCGCCGTCGTTCTCCAGCCGGTTGCACTCGATCCAGTAGTCCTCGAGGTCCTTCATCGACCTCAGCCGGGGCATCGCCTCGGCGGTCAGCTTGGCCTGCTGGTCCAGCACGTTGACCAGCTCGTGCAGCTCCCGTGGCAGCGCCGGCAGCTTGGTCAGCCCGTACAGGTAGAGCAGGTTGCCCACGGCCTCCAGGTGGTCCATCACGTCGTCGAGCAGCGAGCCCAACCGGTAGATGTCCTCCCGGTCGAACGGGGTGATGAAAGTAGAGTTGATCTTCTTGTACAGGTCGTGGGTGATCTGGTCGCTGTCATGCTCGACCTCGGTCAGCCGCTCGCTCACCGACTGCACGTCGACGCCCGGCAGGGCCAGCTCGTTCAGCAGCTCGGTACCCCGCACCAAGTTCTGCGCGGCCCTGGTGAAGAGCTCGTAGAAGGCGCCCTCGGTGGGGCGGAAGGAAAACTTCACAGCCTGGACCTCGTCGTGTCGGTGGAAGGGTGGCGGACGCCCGGGGGTGCCTGCAACGGGAATGCTAGGAAACAGCGGAACCGCTAATTCGTCGGCCCACCCCTGGCCAGCCGTCATTCATTGGTCGTTCACCTGCCGTTCATCTGAATCCGGTCAATCGCCGCGCAACCGCCTACGCTCCGCCGCCACGTCGAAGTCCGCCGGCGGATACCCGAGATCGAGGTCGTCGAACGTCTCCCGGAGCAGGTGGGCCACCGCCCAGTCCCGGTACCACTTCCGGTCCGCCGGTACCACGTACCAGGGCGCGGCGTCCGTGCCGCACCGGCTCAGGGCCTCGGCGTACGCCGCCTGATAGTCGTTCCAGCGCTCCCGGGAGTCGAGGTCGCTCGGCTGGTACTTCCAGTGCTTCGTCGGGTCCGTCAGCCGCGCCAGCAGCCGCTCGCCCTGCTCGGCGTACGAGATGTGCAGCATGACCTTGACCAGCCTCACCCCGGCGTCGGTCAGCTTCCGCTCGAAGGCGTTGATCTCGTCGTACCGGGCCCGCCAGACAGCCTCCGCCACCAGCGACTCCACCCGGGCGATCAGCACGTCCTCGTAGTGCGAGCGGTTGAAGACCCCGACGTACCCGGGCGGCGGCAGCGCCCGCCGGATCCGCCACAGGAAGCCGTGCCGCCGCTCCCGCGCCGTCGGCGGGCCGAACGAGCGGATGTGCAGCCCGAGCGGGTTCATCGCCCCGGCCACCCGCCGGATCGTGCCGTCCTTGCCGCCGCAGTCCATGGCCTGGAGCACCAGCAGCACCCGCTCGGGTCGGCCCCGACCCGACCCGGCGTCGGCGACCGTCGGGGTGCCGGTGGGGACGCCCGGACCGGCCGCGCCCTTCGCGGCGGCGTACAGCATCTCCTGCTGCCGCCCCAGGGCCGCGCCGAGCAGCCGCGCCTGCTCGCGCGCCCACGCCTTGCGGCCCTTAACGGGCCGGTCTCGGCGATCTGCGTGGCCGCCGGTGCGGCGCCGACGATCGCGAGCATCGCCGCAGTCGGCGGCGGACGCCGGCAGCCCGGGCGTCGAACGGGGGTCGATCGCCGCCAGGTCGACGGCGTCCCCG
>NZ_SMKJ01000322.1:0-7299 GCF_004348615.1 Micromonospora sp. KC207 | reverse complement strand
CCGCCGCACCGTCCACTTCGCCCCCACCGTCCCCTCCGGCCGCACCGGCGACACCGGCGTCCCGCCCCGCACGGCCCGGGCGGCGCAGGTCAGATGATCGCGGCGGGCTCGGCGATGCAGGCGGTGCCGATCCGGCGGAAGCCGACCCGGACGTAGACGCGGGCGATCTCCTCGCTGCCGGCGGAGAGGAAGACCAGGTCGGTGCCGGCGGCGCGTAGCGCGTGGGCGAGGGCGGCGGTGATCGCCGCGCCGAGCCCCAGGCGGCGGGCGGACGGCAGGGTGGCCACCCCGGCGATCTCGGCGGTGTCCCCGACCCGCATCGCCATCCCGCTGGCCAGCGCCCCCTCGCCGGGGGCCTCGGCGAGCGCCGACAGCCGGCGGCCGTCGGCGATCCGCGCCCGCTCCTCCTCCAGCGCCGCCACGTCCAGCTCGGTGATCGCCGTGTCCCGCTGCGCCGGGCCGGCCTCGCCCCGGGCGGTGCCGGCGGCGGCGAAGCCCACGGCGGCGACCGCCCGCCGGGCGGCCACGTCGGCGGCGAGGCCGGGTGACGCCGCGTCCAGCAGCCGCACCGGCACGTCGGTGAAGCTGTCCGCGTCGGCCAGGGCGGCCGGGTCGAGCACCATCAGCGGGGCCTCCAGCACGGTCAGCCCCGCCGCGCGGGCCACCGCGAGCAGGTCCGGCGTGCGCTCGTGCACCCACTCGAACGCCTCCGGCAGGCCGAGTTCCCGCTGCCGTTGGCGCACGGCGGTGATGTCGGCCACGGACGGTGGCTCGGCGGCGTCGAGGCGGGGACGGGCATAGAAGGGCCATCCCGCCCCTTCGCGGACGAACAGGACCAGGGGGCCGTGCTCCTCCGCACGGGCGGCGTCCCGGGGCACGGCGTCGTAGAACCGCTCCAGCCGGCCGAACATCCCAGTCGTCTCATTGCGTACGTGATCCACCGCGCGAGACTACCGTTCCCAGGATGTGGAAGTGTGATCAATCTGAACTGGCCTTGCGCGCCTACCCCTAACGTAGACTCAATAGACCCATAAGGGCCGACGTCGTCCCGACCATGATCCAACCTGAGTGACGACAGGAGGCCCGGTGGCCTTTCCGTACCCTCTCAGCCAGCAGTCGGCCCCGCCCGCGGCCGGGCTGTACGACCCCGCGCACGAGCACGACGCGTGCGGGGTGGCGTTCGTGGCGGACCTGTACGGCCGGCGCTCCCACTCGGTCGTCGCGAACGGTCTCGGCGCGCTGCTCCGGCTGGACCACCGGGGTGCCCGGGGCGCGGAGCACAACACCGGTGACGGCGCGGGGATCATGATCCAGGTGCCGGACGCCTTCCTGCGCGCGGTCGTCGATTTCCCACTGCCGCCCGCCGGCGAGTACGCCACCGGCCTGGTCTTCCTGCCGACCGACGACGACGGCGAGGCCCGCGCCCGCCAGGTCCTGGAGAAGTACGCCCTGGTCGAGGGTGCCGACGTCCTCGGCTGGCGGGACGTGCCGACCGACCCGAGCGGCCTCGGCGAGACCGCGCTGGCGGCGATGCCCCGGGTGCGGCAGATATTCCTGGCCGCCCGGCGGCTCACCGACACCCCCGCCGGCCGGGCCGGATCCCCGCTGTCCGGCCTCGACCTGGACCGGGTGGCGTTCTGCGTACGCAAGCAGGCCGAGCGGGAGACCGCCGAGCGGGGCGTGCCGGCGTACTTCCCGTCGCTGTCCTGTCGGACCATGGTGTTCAAGGGGATGCTCACCCCCGACCAGCTTCCCGAGTTCTTCCCGGACCTGACCGACGAGCGGGTTGACAGCGCCATCGCGCTGGTGCACTCCCGGTTCTCCACCAACACGTTCCCTTCCTGGCCGCTGGCCCACCCGTACCGGATCATCGCCCACAACGGTGAGATCAACACGATCCGTGGCAACCGCAACTGGATGCAGGCCCGTGAGGCACTGCTGCGCAGCCCGAACCTGCCCGGCAACATCCGCCGGGTCTTCCCCGTCTGCACCGCAGCGGCCTCCGACTCGGCGAACTTCGACGAGGTCCTCGAACTGCTGCACCTGGCCGGCCGGAGCCTGCCGCACGCGGTGCTCATGATGATTCCCGAGGCGTGGGAGAACGACCCGGACATGCGCGCGGACAAGCGCGCCTTCTACCGGTTCCACGCGAGCCTCATGGAGCCGTGGGACGGGCCGGCGTCGGTCGCGTTCACCGACGGCGAGATCGTCGGGGCGGTGCTGGACCGCAACGGGCTGCGCCCGGGGCGCTGGTGGCGCACCGCCGACGGCCTGGTGGTGCTCGGCAGCGAGGCGGGCGTGCTCGACCTCGACCCGGCCACGGTGGTCGCCAAGGGGCGGCTCCAGCCGGGCCGGATGTTCCTGGTCGACACGGTCGCCGGGCGGATCGTCTCCGACGACGAGATCAAGACCGAGTTGGCCGCCGCCGAGCCGTACGACGAGTGGCTGCACGCCGGGCTGATCGACCTGATCGACCTGCCGCCGCGCGAGCACATCGTCTACACCCACGACTCGGTGCGCCGCCGCCAGCAGATTTTCGGCTACACGGAGGAGGAGCTGAAGATCCTTCTCGCCCCGATGGCCCGCACCGGCGCCGAGCCGCTCGGCTCGATGGGCACCGACACCCCGATCTCCCCGCTGTCGACCCGGCCGCGGCTGCTCTACGACTACTTCCACCAGCTCTTCGCCCAGGTCACCAACCCGCCGCTGGACGCCATCCGCGAGGAGTTGGTCACCAGCCTCCAGCACACCATCGGCGCGGAGGGCAACCTGCTCGACCCGGGCCCGGCGAGCTGCCGGCAGATCGTGCTGCCGTACCCGGTGATCGACAACGACGAGCTGGCCAAGATCCTCTCCATCGACGAGGACGGCGACCTGCCCGGCTTCAAGGCCGTGCGGGTCTCCGGGCTGTACCGGATCCGCGACGGCGGGGCCGGGATCAAGGCCCGGCTCACCGAGATCTGCCGGCACGTCTCCGAGGCGATCGAGGACGGCGTGCGCATCCTGGTGCTGTCGGACCGCGACTCCAACGCCGACCTCGCCCCGATCCCGTCGTTGCTGCTCACCGCCGCCGTGCACCAGCATCTGGTGCGCGAGCAGACCCGGACCCAGGTGGCGCTGATCGTCGAGTCCGGCGACTGCCGCGAGGTGCACCACGCGGCAGTGCTGCTCGGCTACGGCGCGGCGGCGGTCAACCCGTACCTGGCCTTCGAGTCGGTGGAGGACATGATCGCCACCGGCGGCCTGACCGGCGTCGACCCGGCGAAGGCGGTGCG
Organism: Micromonospora sp. KC207; assembly: GCF_004348615.1. Classification (NCBI taxonomy): domain Bacteria; kingdom Bacillati; phylum Actinomycetota; class Actinomycetes; order Micromonosporales; family Micromonosporaceae; genus Micromonospora; species Micromonospora sp. KC207. The sequence goes on along the minus strand of NZ_SMKJ01000322.1, from coordinate 4,024 downwards.
CAACTACGTCAAGGGGCTCGGCAAGGGCGTCCTGAAGATCATGTCCAAGATGGGCATCTCGACCGTGTCGTCGTACTGCGGAGCGCAGGTGTTCGAGGCCGTCGGCCTGGACGCCCGCCTCGTCGAGCGGTACTTCCGGGGCACCCCGAGCACGATCGGCGGGGTCGACCTGCACGGCATCCACGCCGAGGTGGCCGGCCGGCACGCGCTGGCGTGGCCGGCGCCGGGCGCGGTGGCGTCCGACCGGCTGGAGGTCGGCGGCGAGTACCAGTGGCGCCGCGAGGGCGAGCTGCACCTGTTCAACCCGGAGACCGTCTTCCTGCTCCAGCACGCCACCCGTAGCCGCCAGTACGACGTCTTCCGGCAGTACACGGCCAAGGTCGACGAGCTGGCCGCGACGGCAGGGTCGCTGCGCGGGCTGTTCACCCTGCGCACCGGCGTCCGCCCGCCGGTGCCGCTGGACGAGGTCGAGCCGGCCAGCGAGATCGTCAAGCGGTTCGCCACCGGCGCGATGTCGTACGGGTCGATCTCGGCCGAGGCGCACGAGACCCTGGCCATCGCGATGAACCGCCTCGGCGGCAAGTCCAACACCGGCGAGGGCGGCGAGGACGTCGAGCGGCTGCGCGACCCGGCCCGCCGTTCCTCGGTCAAGCAGATCGCCAGCGGCCGGTTCGGCGTGACGAGCGAATACCTGGTCAACGCCGACGACCTCCAGATCAAGATGGCCCAGGGCGCGAAGCCCGGCGAGGGCGGGCAGCTACCCGGCAACAAGGTTTGGCCGTGGATCGCCCGCACCCGGCACGCCACCCCGGGCGTCGGTCTGATCTCCCCACCGCCGCACCACGACATCTACTCCATCGAGGACCTGGCCCAGCTCGTCCACGACCTCAAGTGCGTCAACCCGGCCGCCCGGGTGCACGTCAAGCTCGTCAGCGAGACCGGCGTCGGCACCGTCGCGGCCGGCGTGGCGAAGCTCAAGGCCGACGTCATCCTCATCTCCGGCCACGACGGCGGCACCGGCGCGTCCCCGCTGAACTCGCTCAAGCACGCCGGCACCCCGTGGGAACTGGGCCTGGCCGAGGCGCAGCAGACCCTGCTGCTCAACAAGCTCCGCGACCGGGTCACCGTGCAGGTCGACGGCCAGCTCAAGACCGGCCGGGACGTGCTGGTCGCGGCGCTGCTCGGCGCGGAGGAGTTCGGCTTCGCCACCGCCCCGCTCATCGTCGAGGGCTGCGTGATGATGCGGGTCTGCCACCTGGACACCTGCCCGGTCGGCATCGCCACCCAGAACCCGGTGCTGCGCGAGCGGTTCACCGGCCGGCCGGAGTTCGTGGAGAACTTCTTCCTCTTCCTCGCCGAGGAGGTCCGGGGCTATCTGGCCGAGCTGGGCCTGCGGTCGATCGAGGAGGCGATCGGGCAGACCGAGCTGCTCGACGTCGTACCGGCCATCGACCACTGGAAGGCCCACGGCCTCGACCTCGGTCGGGTCCTGCACCTGCCGGAGCTGCCGGCCGGGGCCGCCCGGCGCGGCATCCGGGCCCAGGACCACGGGCTGGAACTGGCGCTGGACAACGAGCTGATCGCCCTCGCCCGACCGGCGCTGACCGACGGCACGCCGGTGCGGGTCGAGGTGGCGGTGCGCAACGAGCACCGCAGCGTCGGCGCGATGCTCGGTGGCGAGGTCACCCGCCGCTTCGGCGGAGCCGGCCTGCCCGGCGACACCATCGAGTTCCTGCTGCGGGGCACCGCCGGGCAGTCCTTCGGCGCGTTCCTGCCGAGCGGGGTCACCCTGCGGCTGCACGGTGACGCCAACGACTACGTCGGCAAGGGGCTCTCCGGCGGCCGGATCATCGTCCGCCCGGACGCCGCCGCGCCGTTCGTCGACGGCGAGGCCGCGCCGGGGGAGCGGGCCGAGGACCAGATCATCGCCGGCAACACCATCCTGTACGGGGCCACGGCCGGCGAGGTCTTCCTGCGCGGCCGGGTCGGCGAACGTTTCGCGGTGCGCAACTCCGGCGCGGTGGCGGTCGTCGAGGGCGTGGGCGACCACGGCTGCGAGTACATGACCGGCGGCACGGTGGTGGTGCTCGGCGAAACCGGGCGCAACTTCGCCGCCGGCATGTCCGGCGGCACCGCGTACGTGTGGAACCTCGACGAGCGGCGGGTCAACACCGAGCTGGTCGACCTGTCCCCGCTGCGGGACGAGGAGCGGGACCGGCTGTACGAGCTGGTGCATCGGCACTTCGCCGAGACCGGCTCGGCGGTCGCCGAGTCGCTGCTGAAGCGCTGGCCGGAGGCGGTGGAGGAGTTCACCGCCGTGGTGCCCCGGGACTACCGCCGGGTGCTGGAGATCATGCGGGCCGCCGAAGCCGCCGGCCGTGACGTCGACGACGCGGTGATGAGCGCGCTGGTGGCGACAGCCGCCCCGGCGACGCCTTCCGACGCGTCCGTGCCGCCCGCCACGCGGGTGGTCGCCCAGGAGGTGGCTCGTGCCTGACCCGAACGGTTTTCTGCGCTACGACCGGCGGCTGCCCGCGCGCCGGCCGGTGCCGGTGCGGATCTCCGACTGGCGGGAGGTGTACCCGCCGGCCGGCGAGGCGCTGATCCGCGAGCAGGCCACCCGCTGCATGGACTGCGGCATCCCGTTCTGCCACGACGGCTGCCCGCTGGGCAACCGCATCCCGGACTGGAACGACCTGGTCCGCACGGGCGGCTGGGACGCCGCCGTTGAGTCGCTGCACGCCACCAACAACTTCCCCGAGTTCACCGGCCGGCTCTGCCCGGCGCCCTGCGAGGCCGCGTGCGTGCTCGGCATCGGCGGCGGGCAGCCGGTCACCATCAAGCAGGTCGAGGTGGAGATTGCCGACGCGGCGGTGACCCGGGGCGGGCTCGAACCCCGCCCGGCGGCGACGCCGACCGGCCGGTCGGTCGCCGTGGTCGGCTCCGGGCCCGCCGGCCTAGCCGCCGCCCAGCAGCTCGCCCGCGCCGGTCACGCCGTGACGGTGTACGAGCGCGACGACGCGATCGGCGGCCTGCTCCGGTACGGCATTCCCGACTTCAAGCTGGAGAAGCAGCACATCGACCTGCGACTGGCCCAGCTGGAGGCCGAGGGCGTCCGGTTCCGCACCGGCGTGAACGTCGGCGTCGACGTGACCGCCGAGCAGTTGCGCGAGGCACACGACGCGGTGCTGCTCGCCTGCGGCGCGTTGCAGGGCCGGGACACCCCGGAGACTCCGGGGCGGCAGCTGCGCGGCGTGCACCAGGCGATGACGCATCTGGTCGCCGCGAACCGGGTGGTCGCCGCGGCCGGAGAGGGTCGCCCCGCCCTCGCGGTGCTGTCCGACGGCACCCCGATCGACGCCGCCGGCAAGCACGTGGTCATCATCGGCGGCGGCGACACCGCCGCGGACTGCCTCGGCGTGGCCCACCGCCAGGGCGCGGCCGGGGTGCACCAGCTCGACCTGTACCCCGAGCCGCCGCACTCCCGCGACGCCGAGCGCGACCCGTGGCCGACCTGGCCGTGGATCCTGCGCAACTACCCGGCACACGAGGAGGGCGGGGACCGGGTGTTCGCCGCCGCCGTGCAGGAGTTCGTCGACGACGGCACCGGCCAGGTGCGCTCCGTACGCATCGCCGAGGTGACCGTCGAGAAGCGCGACGGTCGGCGCATCGTCACGGCGCTGCCCGGCTCGGAGCGGGAGCTGCCGGCGGATTTGGTGCTGCTGGCGATCGGCTTCGAGGGCACCGAGGAGCAGCCGCTGCTGGCGCAGTTCGGGGTGACCCGCAACGGCCGGGGCGCAATCGACGCCCGGCCGGACTGGCAGACCGACGCCGACGGCGTCTTCGTCGCCGGGGACATGCACCGGGGCGCGTCGCTGATCGTCTGGGCGATCGCCGAGGGGCGGGCGGTGGCTGCCGCGATTCATACGTACCTGGGCGGGGTGGGCGAGCTGCCCGCCCCGGTCGACCCGGCGCGGCAGCCCCTCGCCGCCCGCTGACTGACCCACGCCGTGCCGTCCGGCGC
>NZ_SMKJ01000321.1:0-7334 GCF_004348615.1 Micromonospora sp. KC207 | reverse complement strand
GGGTGTCGAGGCGGGGCCGGTCGCCGTCGCGCAACCGTCGCCAGGCCCTCCGGTACAGGTCGGCGACCGGCTCGACCGGCACGGTGACGGCGAGCGCGGCCGTACCGTCGGGTGCCAGGTCGAACAGGGTTACTTTCCAGCCCTCGATGGGGGCCTGCCCGTTGCCGCGGGTCAGCCACGGGCCGGGCAGGAACAGCGACCGGCCGGCCCTGGGCCGACTGGCGGCGACGACCAGGTCGGTGCCGGCCAGTTCGGCGCGGGCCGCCTTCAGCCGGGCCGGTTTCCAGCCGGTCCACGTCGCCGTGTTCCGGTCGGTCGGGTCCGGCATGGCGAGCAGCATCAGGTACGCCGCCGCCGCGTCGGCGCCCAGGCCGTGTGCCGTGGCCACCTCGGCGACCAGGTCGGGCACGGACCGGGTGGGGTCCTGCGGCCACCAGGTCCCGCCCTCGGCCCGGTCGCCGCCGGCCGGGTCGCCGGGGTCGGCGAGCAGCGCCGCGAACCGCGGGTCGCGGACCAGCCGCAGGGCCACCTCCATCGGGTACGGCTGGGCCGCGTCGGGTCGCAGCGCCGGCAGGTACGGGTCCGTCCCGTCGGCGTCGAGCAGGTCCGGCCGCAGCGCGGGCGAGGGCTGGTCGTCGTGGGTGGCCAGCACGATGGCGCCGTACCGTTCCCAGCCCGGCCCGGCCTCCGACGGTGCGCCCGCCACCTGGCGGAACGCCGGCAGGGAGACGTACTGGTCGAGGTCGAGCAGCAGCCCGGGGTTGGCCAGTCGGTCCCCGATTGCGGCCAGGGCGGCCGGTAGCGCGGCCCGGCATTCGTCGCCGGCCGGCGTGTGGTGGGCGACCCAGGCGGCCAGGGCGACCGTAGAGGTCAGCGTCTTGCCGGTGAAACCGGTGGCCCGGTCGTCGACCGGTCGGGCCCGGTCACCGCTGATCTCGAAGGCCAGGTCGGTGCTCAGCTCGACCGACCGGGCCGGGTCCACCAGCGCCGGCAACGCCTGGGCCGGGCTCCAGTCGGCGCGCACCACCCGCACCGCTGCGGCGAGCAGGTGTTCGGGCACCACGACCCGGCGGCCCAGCGCGGCCGTCCAGACCGCCGCCGCCGCGTCGACGTCCGGACCGTCGGTCCACAGCCGGGCCGGATCGTCGGGCAGCAGCGCCGCTACCACCTCCCGCCGGAGCTGCGCGCTGGCCTCGTTCAGCATGCCGAAGGCCAGCTTCACCTCGCCGACCTGCCGGATTCCGAGTGCCCGGCGCACCTCGACCGGCACAGGGGTCGTCGAGTCCGCGTTCGGCACGCCGGCCAGCACCAGCTTCGCGGCGGTGGAGGTGAGGCCGGTCAGCTCGGCGAACCGCTCGGCCGCCTCCGGCCGCCAGGGCACCGGGCCACGCGCGGCCCACTCGGTGCGGAAGCGGGCCAGCCAGCCGGCCGCCCGTTCGTCGCCGACCGGCACCGAGGAGTCCACCGTGTACGGCTCGGGCACCGCGAACACGCCGGCCGGGTCGTGGTACAGCGCGTCGAGGTGGTAGCCGGTGCGCGTGCCGCTGGCGGCGAGGACGGCGAGGAACGCCCCGTCGGGCAACGGCAGGATGCCCGGCCGGGGATGCCGGCGGGCGCCCTGCGGGTCGGTCAGGTCGCCGTCGAGCAGGTGCAGCCGGAACCGACGCCACCGTGCGGGTTCGGCCGCCGTGCTGAGGTCGAGCCGGTCGAGTTCGGCGAGCAGGGCGGCCAGGTCCTCTCGGTGCTCGTCCGGGGTGGCCGCCGCGACGGCCCGGTAGGCGACGGCCGCGACGCCACCGAGCACCCGCCACCAGTGCAGGGCGCCGGGCAGCGCCGGCCCGTCGAGGTGCAGCCGCACGGCGGGATCGGTGCCGCCGGTCGCGGACCGCTGGGCGGCGAACGCCTGAAACTGGGTGAAGGCGTGGGCCAGGGCGGCCTCCCCGTGGCCTGCGCCGCGCAGGCCGTCCAGCGCCGCGCTGAGCCGCCTGTCGGTGGGGCCGGTGGCGGTGGCCACCGGGACCTCCGTCGGCGCGGACAACGCCCGGGTGAGCCGCTCGGTCGTGGCGTCCAGGCCGGTGCGGACCCGGGCGGCCAGCCGCAGCACCCCCGCGACTCCGGCGAGCAGCGCGTCGTGGCTGATCGCCGGCACCGTCGACCGGATCAGCGCGACCAGCGGGTCGGGCCCGGGGGTCCCGGCGGCCGGGGAGGGTGCGGCCGGGCCGGCGCGGCGAGCGCCGGTTCGGGCCGCCGCCTCGGCCAGCAGGGCACGCCGTTCGTCGACGGCGACCGTGAGCAGCCCGGCGACGGTGTCCCGGTCGATCCGCCGCAGGGCGGCGGAGCCGGCCGGGTCCCGGGGCAGCAGGTTGCCGAGGAACTCGCAGGCGGGCAGCGGCACCGCGTCGGGGGTGTAGTGTCGGCCGGACTCTCCGCCGACGGCCGACACGACACCGTCCGGCCCGAGCAGGACGAGGTTGCGCAGCACGGCGCGGGGCCGGTCGTCGCCGGGCAGCACCAGCGCGCCGATCGGCTCGTGTCCCGCCGGCACGGTGACGGTGCGGCCGGCGAGGTCCTCGCCGCGGACCGAGCCGTCCGGCCGGGTGACGACCCGCCAGCCGAGCAGGCCGTCCACCGGCACGGCGGCCGGGGTGGCCCGCTCGGACAGGGCGGGCCGCAGCCAGCTCCTGTGCTCCGTGAGGCTCTCCCCGGGCGGCAGGTCGGCCAGGAACCGGGGCAGGCCGCGCCGACCGTGGGTGCCGCTGGCCGGGTCGTACTCGCGCCAGCCGTGGTCGCCGTCGCCGTCGCGGTACACCCAGTGGGCGGTGCCGTCGGTGATGACCGGCAGCTCGTCGGGGACGACGCTGTCACCGGGGTGCAGCACACCACCGCCGGTGGTCCGCCCACCGCCGGGCAGCGGCAGGGTGATCGTGTTGCGCCGTGGCTGGCTGCCCCGGGTGCGACCCTGGAGGGGCTGGGGTTCGTCGGGGGCCGAATGCCAGTAGCCGCGCAGGTCGTAGCCGAGTTCCTGGGACCGCCAGTAGACCAGCAGGTGGCCGTCGACGTAGTGGTAGCCGGGCTCGCCCCACCTGTCACCGGCGGGGATGCGCAGGTCGTGGCGGAGCACGATGCCCTCGGCGCCGAGCACGCGGACGGTGGTCGGGCCGCCCAGGATGACGTAGGGCCAGGCTTCCTGCCAGGTCAGCTCGACCCGGTGGTCGCCGCCGGTCACCTCCCGCCAGGCCAGCTCCCAGTCCGGCCAGCCCAGCTCGTCGAAGATGCCGCCACGCAGGCTGCCGGCGACCTGCTCGGCGAGGTCGACGCCGAGGGCCCACTCGAGGTCGCCGCCCGGACCGTGGTCGGAGCGGCCGGTGCCACCGGACACCAGCCGCAGCGCCTCGACCGGGAGGCCGTCCAGCCAGTCCAGCGACTCCGGCAGGTACGGCAGCCCGGCGCTGAACCGGTCGCGGACGCGGCCCCGCAGCCATTCGGCCAGCTTCGGCCGCAGGCCCGGCGTGTCGGTCAACCGGCGCAGCGTCTGCGACTCGTTGTCGAGTCGGGCCAGCCCTCGGCGCAGGGCCCCGGTGAACCGGTCGTCGCCGGCCAACGCGAGCAGGTCCCGCTCTCCCCCGGCCTTGACCCACTGCGCCAGGTCCAGGACGTCGCGCTCCTGCGGCGCGGCCACCGGCAGGTCGAGGGCGAGCAGCAGGTCGAGCAGGTCGAGGTCGCCGTCGGCGGCGAGGGTCTCGTCGGTGTCGGCCAGTTCGGCGCGCAGCCGGTCGGCCATCCGTTCGACCAGCGGGTACAGCGCCGGCAGCCGAAGGGGGCGGTAGCCGGAGGCGGCCCGGCCGAGGAAGCGGCGCAGCCACCCCGTGGCCCCGTCGCGGGGTCGGGCCGCGGCCGGCACGTCGGCGTCGGACAGTCCGGCGAGCGCGCCGGTGTCGGTCAACAGGGCCAGCCAGGGGACCAGGTTGTCCGGTTCGGTGGGCATCAGGTCGAGCAGGCTGCCGCGAATCGCCGGGTCGCGGCCGGCCAGCGCCGTCACCGCCGGGCGATGCGCCTTCCACCAACCGGCCGGCGCCTCGGCGGCGGCGGGCAGTCTGAGCAACTCGGTCAGGTAGGCCGCCACCCGGTCGGCGGCAGCGGCGTCGGCCCTGCCGGCGGCCCGGACCAGTCGGTTGACCGCGGTGGCCGACTGGGTGGACGGCACCGCACCGGCGCTCGCGGCGCGCAGCGCCAGCCGGCAGAACCGGTCCAGTGCCTCCTGGGCCGGCAACTGGGCGGACAGTTCCCTCGCGTAGCCGGCCAACGCCGCCCCGGACACCACCCTGGCGGACGCGAACTCCAGGTGGACCTGGTCCAGCCGGGTCAGGTCGATCGGCAGGCCGTGCTGCGCCTCCGCGCGGCGCGCCTTGTTGAACAGTTGCGTCGCGTAGGTGTCCTGCCCGGCGGCCAGGAACTCCCGCGCCGCCTGCTCGAAGAACGTCGGCAGGACGTGCGGCAGCATACGGGCGAACCGGTCGGCGACGGCCAGGTACCCGTCCAGTGCGGCCTTCGGCCGCGACCGTGCCTGCTTGGCGAGCTTGCGCAGTTCCGGCACCGCCGCCAGGACGTGCCGGCCGTCGGCGGGGTGGTGGACCAGCACCCACTCGGGGAAGGCCAACGGACGGCGGGGGCCGAGCCCGACGACGGCCGGCTCGGCGGCCGGGGCCAGGCCGAGGTAGCTGACGGCGATGTCCTCGCCCTCGCCGAGGGCGGCGTCGACCAGCCGGACCACCGGCCGGTCGTCGAGGGCCGGGTGCCGGTAGCTGCGGGCGGTCAGCGGCACCGCCCGGTCGCCGGCCCCGGCGGCACCGGTCGGCAGCACCGCTCCGGCGGCCAGCAGGCTCTCCACCGGCTCCTGGGCCGTGGTGGTCGTCCCGGTCATGCCGTCCTCCCCGTGGTGGTCACGGCGCCCGACAGGGCCGCCGCCATCCGCATCCCCTCCGACCAGGCCACCGGCCCCACCTCGGCCAGCCGCAGGGTCGGCCCGTCCACGACCGCCCAGGAGAGGGCACCGAGGGTGGCCTCGGAGTCCCAGTAGTCCTCGTCGAAGCCGAGGGCGGCCTCGACCGTGCGACCGTCCTCCCAGACCCGGCACCTGACCTGGGCGCCGGAGACCCGGAAACCGAACGTGGCGGCCCGGACTGCCAACCGGTTGGGCACCCGCGTGCCACTGAAGTCGGTGACCGTGGTGTCCCGGTCGGTCAGGGTGGCGGGCCGGTCCCAGATGCCCCGGTGCAGTTGCTCGATGCGCTGGGTGATGTCCAGTTCGTCGGCGAACTCGCGCAGGTCGGCCAGGGCGGGCAGGTGCGCCGGATGGGGCAGCCTGGCGCTGGTCGGCGAGAGCAGGACGGTCTCCCCGTCGAGGTCGACCATCCGCAGGTCACCGGTGTCGGTGACGTCCCGCAGGAAGCCCGGCGCGGCGGGGTCGTCCCCGAGCACCACGAGGTCGCAAAGCGCGTCCCGCCAGGCGGGATCCGGCCAGACCCGGGCCAGCAGCGCGGTCGGCACCGGCAGCGAGGACACCACCCAGGCGTCGACCCGGGCCAGGCACTCGGCGGCGTGCCGGTCCAGCCACTGGGCGAGCTGCCGCAACCGGTCCACCTCGGGGTTGTCCCGCAACGCCTTCGGCAGGGTCCTCAGCGGACGCCCGGTGGCCCGTGGGCCGGCCGACCGGGCCGCCACCTTCCCGTCCACGAGGGAGATCTCGTACGAGTCTCCCACCGATAGCCAGCCCATCAGGAAACACCCTCCGCAGTGGGCGGAATCACCAGATTCCACATGAAACCCGCCATGATCGGCGACGCACGGAGGCTAACAGTAGCGAGCGACAAGATCGCTGGGATGGGCCGGGAGGCGGCGCCGGACCCCCGTACGGGCGGCACCGGGTGCGCCGGCTGGTCGAGCGGACGGGCCCCGGCGGCCAGCAGGACCGCCGGGGCCTCGCAATCCATGAGCCGGTTACCGTCGAGCACCAGCACCAGCACCACATCGGCGTCGGCGACCGTCGACAGCCGGTGCGCGATGACCACCCGGGTCGGCGGCAGCGCCCGCAGGCCGGCCCCGGCCGTCGCCTCGGTCACCGTGCCCGGCACGCTCGTCGCCTCGCCCAGGATGGGGGCGCAGCTCCAGCTCGGCGGCGATCGGGATCGAGTTCCACCGCGGCAACAGCCTGCGCAAGCTCGCAGTCCGCAGCCGCACCGGGCGGGCCGCCCGCCGGGCCCGTCGCGCCGGTCACCACCGCGGCGAAGCGTGGTGACCGGCGGACGGGGTGTGCAGGTGGCGTCGCCGGGTCAGCGGTAGCCGGCGGCCACCACGTTGGCCTGCACCGCGTTCTCGGTCGCGTCGGACGGATAGCCGGCGACCATGGCCCCCTCGTAGAAGGTGCCGGCGCTCAGGTTCGCGCCGCCGTCGGGCTTGCAGCAGTCCCCGCCGCTGCCCAGGATGATGGCTCCCTGCTTCTTCATCGGGCTGTATCCCGGCGGGAGCGCGCCGTCCCAGAGCGTGTACAGGCTGCCCGACTGGGCGTTGCTGCCCTTGATCGCGAAGCGCGTCGTGCCGTTGTTCTTCAGCGTCGCGGTGACGAACTTGCTGGTGAAAGACCGCTGGTTGGGGTTCCAGGAGCTGCTTCCGCCGGGGAACAGCCCCCATTCGAGGTCCGCCTGCACCCACGGGCCGGTGCCGGAGCAGCCGCCGAACCAACACTGGGTGCTGAAGTTGATGGCGTCCATCGCCCCGGCGGCGTCGGCCTTCCTCGTCGTCTCGCTGTTGCCGTAGTCGAAGCAGCAGCCGTTGTTGACGTGGGTGCCGCTGGTGACCATGTACATGCCCTCGGGCGCGGCACCGGTCGGCACGCCGGTCAGGTGGCCGTCCCGCCAGTAGCTGTTACCGGGGTTGATGTAGAGCGAGTACGCCTTCGCGCCGCCCACCGTGAGCGACTCCGAGGTCGCGATCGCCGGCCTGCTCTGCGGCGAGCCCGGCACCACGCTCGATCCCTGGTACCAGAGGTCGTTGCCCCGCCCGGACTGGTCGAACACGACCGTGATCACGCAGGTCGTGCCCGCACAGAACGAGTCCTGCGTCGCCGCGTTGGCGGTGCCGCCCGCGCTCAACACGCCGATGTTGCGGGTCGTGTTGTCCGACGAGCGCCGGACCTGGTACAGGTTGCCGTTGTACGCCGCGAGGAGCGCCCGCGTGGTGCTGTGCGCCGCCACGCACGGGGTGCCGCCGGAGGCGTAGATGTCGCACGGGAGCGCGCCGCTCGGCGGCGGGGTGCTCGGTGGCGGCGTGCTCGGCGG
>NZ_SMKJ01000320.1:0-7349 GCF_004348615.1 Micromonospora sp. KC207 | reverse complement strand
GCCCCACCCCGAGCCTGCCGGCCGCGCCGCTGTCCGGAAAGCCGGTCGCCGAAACGGTGGCGGGCCGTCAGGCGGTGGTGGTGCCGCTGCGGGTGACCGCCGGCACGAGCCCCGTGGGGCTGGCCGAGGCCGACCTGGTCTACCAGGAGTTCGCCGAGTCGGAGAGCCTGCACCTGACAGCGGTCTACCAGTCCCGGGACGCCGCGAAGGTGGGCCCGGTCGCGGAGATCCGCCCCGTGGACATCCGCACGGTCGGCGTGCTGCGCCCCTTCGTCGGGTACGCGGGCGGGCCTACCGGCTTCCTCAACCAGTTCGCCGCCGCCGAACTGGAGGGGGTCACCCCGGCGCAGCGCGCCGCCGCGTTCCCGTCCGGCCAGGCGTCGACCGCCGCGCTGCGCCAGGCGGCCCCGAAGGGTGGCGCGGCGCCGACCCAGGTCCTCGACCACGCCGCCCCGGGCGCCCCGCTGGGCAGCCAGGGCGTCAGCCCGGCCGGCAAGCTGACCGTCGCCGCCCCCGGGCACCCCACGCAGACCTGGGCGTACGACGCGGCCAGCTCGTCGTGGCGCGGCAAGATCGGCAAAGTCACGGTGAGCGTCGCCTCGGTCGTCGTGCTCACGATGGAATACCGCACCCTCACCGTGCGCAAGCCCAGCCCCCGCTCGCTGCCCGGGGCGAACGTCTACGGCTCCGGCGCGGCGCTCGTGGTGTCCGGCCCGTCCAGCGCCAAGGCGAGGTGGAGCAAGCCCGGGCAGCGGCTGGTCTGCAACATCACCGACGAGGGCGGTTTCCAGGTCCGGCCACAGCCCGGCCCCGCCTGGGTGATCTACGCCCCGCAGAACGCCAAGGTCAGCGTGACATGACGACGGCCGCCCCGCTCCGGCCCGCACCGGGGCCGGAGCCGGCACCGGCGGGACGGCGTCCGGCCGGCCCGCCGCGAACCCCGCCGGCAGCGCCGGCCCGGCGCTGGTCGCTGCGGCTGCCCCCCGCCTGGCCGGTGACCGCGCTCTTCGTGCTCTACCCGGTGTGGTGGGCGCTGGGCCTTCCCTCGTTCATCTTCGCCATCCTCGCCGTCCCGATGGCCTTCCGGCTCTACCGGCGCGGCAACGTCAAGGTGCCGCCGGGCTTCGGGCTCTGGCTGATCCTGCTGGCCTGGGTGGTGCTGTCCGGGCTGATGCTCGACATCACCGCGCCCAACACGCTCGCCCCGAGCGGCTCCGGCCGGTACATCGGCTGGGGCATCCGGGTGATGAACTACACCGCCCTGACGGTGACGATGCTCTACGTCCTCAACCTCAGCGAGCGGGAGCTGCCTCGAGGGCGGCTGGTGAAGCTGTTCGGCTTCATGGCCGTGATCACCGTCATCGGCGGGTACGTGGGGGCGCTGTTCCCGCAGCTCAAGTTCGTCGCGCCGCTGAACTACATCCTGCCCTCCGCCATCGCCAAGGAACCGTTCGTCAACCGGCTGATGCACGTCGAGGTCGCCCAGGTGCAGGAGGTGCTCGCCGGGGAAGCCAGTTCGCCCCGCCCCGCCGCCCCCTTCGAGTACACCAACACCTGGGGCGAGAACATGGCGATCCTGCTGATCTGGTTCATCGTCGGCTGGGTGGTCCTCGGCCGGGGGCCACGCCGGCTCACCGGTTACCTCGTGGTGGTCGCCGCCGTCTTCCCGATCGTCTACTCGCTCAACCGGGGGCTGTGGATCGGGCTGGTGATCGGCGCGGTGTACGTCGCGGTGCGGCTGGCCCTGCGCGGTCGGGTCGTCGTGCTGGTCGGGTTGGCGCTGGCCACCGGGCTGATGGGGGTGGCGGTGCTCGCGTCCCCGCTGGGCGACCTGCTCAACGAACGCATGGCCAACGGGCACAGCGACGACATCCGGGCCACCCTGTCCAGCGGCGCGGTCGAGGCGGCCAACCACTCGCCGGTGCTCGGCTACGGTGGCAACCGGGCCCTGATCGGCAGCAACCGGTCGATCGCGATCGGCAAGTCGGCCGACTGCAAGCAGTGCGGCAACCGGGAGTTGGGCAGCAACGGGCAGGTGTGGAACCTGCTGACCGGTCAGGGCTGGGTGGGCGCATTCTGCTACAGCGCGTTCTTCCTGTGGTGCCTGTGGCGGTTCCGGCACGACCACACCCCGATCGGCATCGCCGGCAGCCTGGTGCTGATCCTGATGCTGTTCTTCCAGTTCCTCTACGGCTCGTTGAACACCACCCTGGCGTACGGGCTGATCAGCGTGGCTCTGCTCGCCCGCAACGACCTGCACCTGCGCGCGGCGCGCCGCGAGGCCCGGCTCGCCGCCGTCGAGGCCGCGGCCGCCCCGGCCGCACCCCGTGCCCTGCCCGAACGGCGGTTCCGCTGATGCTCACCCCACCCCCCGGCGCCGACGCGCGCGGCGCGTACCTGCCCGAGCTGGCCGGCCTGGTCTGGCCGGCACCGGCCCGACCGGCGTTGCGGCGCGGCGGCCGGGCCGGGTTCGCGGTGGTGCCCTCGGCCGCACGGCCCCGGCTGCTGGTGCCGGCCGGCTCCCGGCGGGCGGCGGCCGGCGCGGTCCGGCACTCCACCGAGGCGCAGAGCGCGAAGGCCCGGCTGCGCCGCGCGGTGCTGGCCACCGCGTTCCGCACCGGGCTCGGGCGGCTCGCCTTCCGGGACCGGCTGGTGATCGACGCGGGCGGCGACGCGCTCGACGCGCACCTGGCCGCCGTGCTGGGCCGCCCGGCGCTGCTGAGCATCCACATCGGGCCGGCGCGGGCCAACCGCAAGCCGGTGGTCCAGCTCCTCGACGCCGCCGGCGACCCGATCGGGTACGCGAAGCTCGGCGTCGACCCGCTCACCCGGGCCCTGGTCGAGGCGGAGGCTACGGCGCTGGCCCGGTTGGCGAAACTCGACCTGCCCGGCGTGCAGGTGGCCGAGGCGCTGCACCACGGCCTCTGGGGCGGACACGCCCTGCTGGTGCAGAGTGCCCTGCCGGTGGGGCTGCCCCGGGCCGCGCCCGCGCCGGCCGCCGAGGCCGAACGGGCCGCCATGGTCGCGGTGAGCCGCTGCGTCGGCGTGGAGCGCCGCCCGTACGCGGGCAGCGCCCACGACCGGCGGCTCCGCGACGAGTTGGCGGCGCTCGGGGACCGGCCGGAGGCGGCCCGGCTTCGCGCGGTGCTGGCCGAGGTTCGCCGCGTCGACCCGGTGCTGGCCCTGGGGGCCTGGCACGGCGACTGGAACGGCGGCAACAGCGCGGCCCTGGCCGACGGCCGGGTGCTGGTGTGGGACTGGGAGCGGTTCGCCGACGACGTGCCGCTGGGCTTCGACGCCCTGCACCGGCGGGTGCAGACGGCGATCACCCGCGCCGGGGTGGAGCCCCGGGCGGCGGCCGGGCGGCTGATCGCCTCGGCGGCGGACGACCTGGCCCCGTTCGGCCAGCCGGCCGGGGTCGCCGACCTGGTGGCGGTGCTCTACCTGGTCGAGTTGGCGGCGCGCTACCTGCGCGACCGGCAGGCCGAGGCGGGGGCCCGGCTGGGACACGTGGACGCCTGGCTGCTGCCGGCGGTGGAGGATCACCTGGCCGGGCGGCCGGGTGCGGGAGGAGTGGCGAAGTGACGCTGGTCAAGGCACAGGCGCGGCGCGCGGTGCGGTCGGTGAGTCGGACGTACGGCCGGTGGACCGCCGGCTCGCGGCTCGCCCCCGACTTCCTCATCGTGGGCGCGCAGCGCTGCGGCACGACGTCGCTGTTCAAGACCCTGTCGCAGCACCCGGCGGTGCTGCCGGCGGTCTACCACAAGGGCGTGCACTACTTCGACACCGGCTACGACCGGGGGCTGGACTGGTACCTCGGGCACTTCCCGACGGTGCGCCGCGCCGAGGCGGTGCGGCAGCAGGTCGGGGTACGCGGGGTGACCGGGGAGTCGAGCCCGTACTACATGTTCCATCCCCTCGCGGGCGAGCGGATCGCGAAGGACCTGCCGGGCGTGCGGCTGCTGGTGCTGCTGCGCGACCCGGTGGAGCGGGCGTACTCGGCGCACACCCACGAGGCGGCCCGGGGCTTCGAGACGGAGGGCTTCGAGCGGGCCCTGGAGCTGGAGCAGGAGCGGATCGCCGGGGAGCGGGAGCGGCTGCTCGCCGACCCGACGGCGCACAGCCACCACTTCCAGCACAACGCGTACCTGACCCGGGGTCAGTACGTGGAGCAGCTCGAACGCCTTGAGTCGATCTTCGGCCGGGACCGGCTGCACGTGATCGACGCGGACGACTTCTTCGCCGAGTCCCGGCCGGCGTTCGACGCGGTCTGCGACTTCCTCGGCCTGCCGCGCTGGGCGGACATCTCGTTCGGCAAGCACAACGCGCGGTCCCGTTCGCCGATGGACCCGGCGCTGCGGGCCCGGCTGGAGGAGCACTTCGCCCCGTACGACGAGCGGTTGAGCACCTGGTGGGGACGCGTGCCGTCGTGGCGACGGTAGCCCAGGCCCGGTCGGACGCCGGCGAGCTGGGCGGGGCGGCCCGGCACGGGGTCGCGAACCTGCTCGGGGTGGCGGTCGCGGCGGTCGCCGGGTTCGGCCTGAACATCGTCGTCACCCGGGGCTGGTCCATGTCGGACGCCGGCCTCTTCTTCGCCGCCACCAGCGCGTTCATGATCGCATACGCGGCTGCGCGGCTGGGTACCGGCGTCGGCGCCGTCTACTTCATCAGCCGCTACCGGGCGCTCGGTCAAGCGGAGCGCCTGCGCGCGTCGGTGCTGGTCGGGCTGCTGCCGGTGCTGGGGGTCGGCACGCTGATCGCGGTGGCCGGCTGGTGGGCGGCTCCCCGGATCGTGGCGCTGACGCTCGACGAGCCGGTGCCCGGTGCGGTGCGCGCGCTGCGGGTGCTGCTGGTCTTCGTGCCGGTGGCCGCGCTCTGCGACTTCGCCCTGGCCGCCTGCCGGGGCTTCGGCAAGATGCGCCCGCTGCTGTTGATCGAGCGGTTCGGCCGGACCGGGCTGCAACTGGTCGGGGTGGGGCTCGCCGCCGTCCTCGGCCTATCGGCGACGACGGCGCTGCCGCTGGCCTGGGTCGCACCGTACCTGCCGGCCGCGCTGGTCGGCACGGTGTGGCTGGCCCGGCTGGTCCGGCGCGCGGAGCGGGGCGCGCAGGCCCCGGCGGTGTCGCTGCGCGAGGAGTTCGGCCCGTACTGGCGCTACAGCGGGCCCCGCGCGCTGAGCGGCCTGGCCCAGATGGTGGTGCAGCGGCTCGACATCGTGCTGCTCGGCGCGCTGCGCGGGCTGTCCGAGGCGGCGCTCTACACGGCGGCCACCCGGTTCCTCGCCCTCGGGCAGCTCTCCGGGCAGGCGCTCTCCACCGCCGTGCAGCACCGGCTCGCCGAGCACATGGTCCGCGACGACCGGGACGCGGCCGGCCGGCTCTACCAGGCCGCCACCGGCTGGCTGGTGCTGCTGGCCTGGCCGGCGTACCTGCTGTTCGCGGTGTTCGCCGAGCCGATGCTGCACCTGTTCGGCGACGGGTACGCTGCCGGAGCGCGGGTGACCGTCTTCCTCGCCCTGACCATGCTGGTGGCCACCGGCTGCGGCATGGTAGACACAGTGCTCAACATGGCCGGCCGAACGTCCTGGACGTTCTACAACGCGCTGGCCGGCACGCTTGTCAACGTGGTGCTGAACGTGCTGCTCATCCCGCGTTTCGGCATCATGGGCGCGGCGATCGCCTGGTCGTCGTCCATCCTGATCACCAACCTGGTGCCGCTGGCCCAGCTGCACCACGCATACCGGCTGCACCCGTTCGGCCGGGGCACGCTGGCCGCCGCCGGGCTGGCGGTGGCGTGCTTCGGCGTGCCGGCTCTGATCGCCCGCGCGGTGCTCGACGCCGGGCCGGTCACCCTGGCGGTGCTCGCGGTGCTCGGGACCACCGGGTACGCCGCCGGGGCATGGCGGCTACGCCGGGTGCTCCAGCTCGACGCGCTGCGGGCCCTGCGCCGGGGCCGCCGACGCTGAGGCCCGCTCGGGTCTTGTCCACGAGAACGTCCGCCGCCGGGTACACCGGTGGCACCGGCACGGGAAGGTGCGGCAACGATGAAGCGGTTCCACAGGGCGGTGGCGCTCCTGCTCGGGTCGGCGCTGGCCGTCACGGCCTGCTCCGAGCCGGCCCCGGACTTCGTGCCGCCCCCGGCCGGCACCGCGCCGACGGTGTCCCCCCGCGCGACGGACGACCTGACCACCACCGGCCGGGGCCCGGAGCTGCCCGCGAAGGGCGTCTGGCTGGGCGCGTGGGTGAAGCCGGACTGGCAGACCCCGAAGGGACGGGTCGAGGCGCTGACCGCGTTCGCCGACCAGACCCGCGGCAAGATGCCCCTGGCGCACATGTTCCACGAGTGGGAGGACGACTTCCCCGGCCCCACCGAGTACGCCTTCCAGGCGACCGGGAAGCTCCAGATGATCTCCTGGTCGGGTGCCGACACCCGGTCCATCCGCGACGGCGTCTACGACCAGCTCATCCGGCAGCGGGCCGAAAAGATCAAGCAGTTCGGGGTGCCGCTGCTGCTGCGCTGGCGGTGGGAGATGGACCGGCCGAACCTGGCCCAGAGCGTCCACTCGCCGGAGGACTACGTCGCCGCATGGAAGCGCATCCGGGGCATCTTCACCGAGGTCGGCGCCACCAACGCCGCCTTCGTCTGGTGCCCGCACGTGCAGGGCTTCGTCGACCCGTCCCGCAACGCCGCGGCGTACTATCCCGGCGACGACCAGGTCGACTGGCTCTGCACCGATGTGTACCCGGGCAAGGAGTTCGAGGGCTTCGCCCCCCAGATGGACACCTTCATGGCGTTCGCCGCCCAGCACCCGCGTCCGGTAGTGATCGGCGAGTTCGGGGTCACCTACCCGGGCGCGCCCGGCCAGCGCGGCGCGTGGCTGCGCGAGGCCGGCGACTACATCAAGCGGCACCCGCAAATCAAGGCCGTCGTCTACTTCGCCGCGAAGCAGACGAAGCCCGCGTACGACAGCACCTTCAACGGCGACCCGGAGGGGCTGGCCGCGTTCCAGGAACTGACGGCGGACCCGTGGTTCTCCGCACCGCCGCCGCCCACCCCCGCGCACGGCCCGCGCGCCCAGTGACCTCGTCTCTCCGTACGAGCGGCCCGGCTGTACCGGCGGCGGCGATGACGTTTGTCGGGCACAAGGTGCCCCCCGGGGTAGACGCCGCGCGTTCCGTGCGCAATTGTGTCATCGAGCTTCCGTCCCGGTCGTCGCCTCTGCGACCTGGGTCAC
Organism: Micromonospora sp. KC207; assembly: GCF_004348615.1. Taxonomy (NCBI): domain Bacteria; kingdom Bacillati; phylum Actinomycetota; class Actinomycetes; order Micromonosporales; family Micromonosporaceae; genus Micromonospora; species Micromonospora sp. KC207. The sequence goes on along the minus strand of NZ_SMKJ01000320.1, from coordinate 115 downwards.
CGAGCGGGTTCGCCCGATCGCACGGAGGCGCCTCACATCGATCTCCGCCGTTCATCCGGAGTAGCCCGTGGTCCGTTTTCCGGCGCTCGGTCGCCGACCCCTCGCGGCCCTGACC
>NZ_SMKJ01000031.1:0-35626 GCF_004348615.1 Micromonospora sp. KC207 | reverse complement strand
CTCATGACCCCATCCTGGGCCGTCACGACGTCTACAGCAGTATTCAACGCTTCTCGATCCTGAACTCGCCCTGTCCGGCGGACTTGCTATGAACCGCTGGCCTCAACTCACCCTGACAGACAGGGGCCCGAGGGGAGCCTGGCCGGATCCGAGGCGTTCGTGGTCAGCGCCTTGGCCGGTCTGCCCGCCGAGGAGGCACCGCCGGGCCAGGAGGTGCTGCACGGGCTGCACGCGAAGGTGTACGTGGTGGAGAAGGGCCACCAGGCACGGGTCCTGCTCGGCTCGGCGAACGCCACCGACGCGGCGTTCAGCGGCAACGTCGAGTTGCTGGTAGAGCTGGGCGGCAGCCGGAACCGGTGGGGGATCAACGCCCTCCTCGGTCCCGACGCCGGTTTCCGGGAGATCCTCGAACGGCACGAACGCCAAGACGTCACCGAGCCGGAACCTGACACCGGTTTGCTACGCGATCTCATCCGTGACATCGCCGCCATACCCATGTCAGCCACCGTCACGACCTCAGCCGGCGGCTACGAGATCCGGCTCGACTCGCAGGAAGCCGTTCCTGAGGTGACGGGTGTACGGATCACCGCGCAGTTGCACACCCGCCGTGGGGAAGCTGTGCCGCTGGTTGCGGGGCAGCCGGTGTCTGCGGTGTTCGCCGGGCTCGCGTTGGCCGACATCACCCCGTTCGTCCTGGTGGTCGCCGAAGACCGTACGGGCCGGGAGCAGACCATCGTCCTCGCCACCCTGATCGGTGACCCCGCCCACCGGCTCGACCACGTCCTCGCCCAGCAAATCGACTCGCCGGAGAAGTTCCTGCGGTTCCTGCTGTTGATGCTCGGTCTCGGCACCGAGGCTGCCGCCGCCGTGAGCGGCGACGCCGGCGGACAGGGCATCTGGCGTACCGGCGGCACCGGCATCCTCGAACTGCTGCTCAACGCTCTCGTGGACCGCCCGGAGCAGCTCGACGACCTGGCCCGGTTGGTCGCCCGTATCGAAGCCGACGGCGACAGCAGGCGGCTGCTGCCGCCGGGCTTTACCGAGCTGTGGCGGGTCATCGACCAGGCACGGGACGCGAGGGCAGAGGCGGTGGGCCGGTGAAGCGGTACGACGCGAGGCCGGTCATGGCAGGCCTGAAGGACTTCCAGCGCGCCACCGTCGCGCATGTCGTCGACCGGTACTTCGGTGCCGACCCGACCCGCCGGTTCCTCGTCGCCGACGAGACCGGACTCGGCAAGAGCGTCGTGGCCAGGGGCGTCATCGCCCAGACCCTGCAACGGCTGCAGGACGACGACAGCGTGGAACGGGTGGACGTCATCTACGTCTGCTCCAACCAGGACGTCGCCCGGCAGAACATCGACCGGCTGGCTGCGGGTCACCGCCGACAAGACCGTCACCCTGTCCAGCCGGCTGACCCTGCTCGCCAAGCACGCACACCGGCTCAACGCCGCGACCGCCACCACCGGCAAGCCGATCAATCTGATCGCGTTCACCCCGGGCACCTCCTTCGACCAGGGCTGGCGCACCGGTGCCGTGGAGGAGCGGGCGCTGATCTTCCTGCTCCTCGAACAGGCCCACTCGTGGGGCGGCTGGCGAACCCGAGCCGCGCTGCGCGCGTTGCAGGCGACCGTCGCCACCCCTGAGAAGTTCGAGGATCAGTGCAACAGGCTCTGGGAGCAGCTCGACGGAGAAATCGACCCGACGATCACCGAGGGGTTCCTGCGTCGTGCCCGCCACGGCGGCCTGCTCGACGAGTTCGACGCGCTACTCGACGGCATCGGTCGACGCCCCGCCCTGCCCGACGCGCTGCGGGAGAAGGCCCGCAAACTCACCGGTGCCCTGCGAACGGCGCTGGCCACCGCCGGCGTCGAGGTCCTCGACCCGGACCTGGTCATCCTCGACGAGTTCCAGCGCTTCCGGGAGCTCCTCGACCCGGACGGCGGCGACAGCGCGGAACTCGCCCGGCACCTGTTCGACCATCGAGCCGCCCGGGTGCTGCTGCTGTCGGCCACCCCGTACAAGCCGTTCACCTTCGCCGAGGAAGCCGGCGCCGGCGAGGACCACTACCGCGACTTCCGGCAGGTCCTGCGCTTCCTCACCGACAACGAGCCCTGGCACACCGACGTGACGAAGGCACTCGAGGCCTACCGGGACGCCCTGGTACGCGGCGAACCCTGCGGCGACCTGCGCGACCGGCTGCGCGCCCTGTTGTTGCAGGTCATGTGCCGCACCGAACGGCCCGCGCTGGGCCAGGACGGGATGCTGAGCGAACACCTCGACCTCGCCGACGACCTCGACACCCGTGACGTACGCGGCTACGTGGCGATGCGCCGGGTCGCCGACGCCGTCGACGCACGGATGTCCATCGAGTACTGGAAGTCCGCCCCCTACTTCCTGAACTTCCTCGACGGCTACCAACTCGGCGACAAGGTCCGAAAAGCACTCGACGGCAAGCCGGACCCCAACGTCACCGCGCTGCTGGCCACCGCGCAACTGCTCGACGCCGACACGATCGACCGACGAGAACCCGTCGATCTCGGCAACGGCCGGCTACGGCGACTCGCCGCGGACACCGTCGACCGGGGCTGGTGGCGACTGCTGTGGCTGCCCCCGTCCCTGCCGTACCACACGCTCGACGAACCGTTCGCCACCGCAGCGGCCGAAGGCATCACCAAGCGGCTGTTGTTCTCCTCCTGGAACGCCACCCCCACCGCGGTGGCCGGACTACTCAGCTACGAGGCCGAACGCCGGCTCGGCGGCCACGGGGAGGGACACCGGCACCTCGACTACCGCACCGAGAACAACCGCCCAGCGGCAATGAGCGCCCTGGCAATCTTCTGGCCCCATCCCGCCCTGGCCACACTGTGCGACCCGCTGGCCCTAGCTCGGCAGCGACCGGACGAGACCGCGCCGCTGGCCGTGTTCGAACGCGAGGTGCGGGAACGGCTGCTCGCTCACGCCTCCACCGATACGGCGGCCACCGAAGCGACCCCGGCCGAACCGTGGGAACTGGTCTTCCGGTGGCCCGGCGCCGACCCCGGCCCGGACGACGCCGCTGCCGCCCTGGGTACCTCCGCCGACGAGGACGCAACAGCCACCGGCCTAGACCGGCACGTGGCACGAGCCCGTGAGCTGGCCAGCAATGCCCACTACCCGGCAGCAGACCATCTCCACAATCTGCTCGGCAGCGTCGCGGCGATCGGCATGCACGGGCCGGGCAACATCGCCTGGCGGGCACTGTTCCGACTCATCCACCCCGACGACGCGATCACACCCGCAGGGCACTGGCACGCCGCAGCCGTACTGGCCAACGGACTGCGGTCCCTGTTCAACCGCCCTGAATCCGCCCAACTGCTCGACAGCCTGTCGATGGGCCCGGTCTACTGGCAGGCAGTACTGCGGTACTGCGCCGCCGGTGATCTTCAGGCCGTCCTCGACGAGCACCTGCACACCCTACGCAGCGGTACCGCCGACACCCGCCTCGACGACAAGAACCTCTACCGGCTCGCCGACGAGGCACGGCAGGCGATCGCCAGCCGACCGTCAACCTACGAAGCCTTTAACCCACACCGCCCCGCCGAGCGGATCAAACTGCCCGGCCGGTTCGCGCTGCGCTACGGCGGCCGCGGCGAAGAACAAGCCCAAGCCGACCGCAAAGCAGTCGTACGCCGAGCCTTCAACAGCCCCTTCTGGCCATTCATCGTCGCCACCACGAGCGCCGGCCAGGAAGGCATCGACTTCCACCAGTGGTGCTCCGCCGTCGTGCACTGGAACACCCCCGCCAACCCCGTCGACTTCGAACAACGCGAAGGCCGAGTCCACCGCTTCGGCGGACACGCCGTACGCCGCAACATCGCCGCCGCACACCGCGCCGACGCCCTACGCTCCCCAGAGCCAGACGTGTGGAAAGCCCTCTACGACGCAGCACGAGCGGTCTCCGGAGAGCTTGGCGACTTCGCGCCGTACTGGGTGTTCCCCGGGCCGGCGAAGATCGAACGACACGTCCTGCCCTACCCACTCAGCCGCGACCAAGCGAAACTCGACCGACTCAAGTCGGACCTGGCGGTATACCGACTGGCGTTCGGCCAACCACGGCAAGAAGACCTACTGAACCTGCTCCGACGCCACACCACCGACGCGGCCGACGCGCCTGAAATCATAGACCTACGACCGACCCTGGGAAGAAGGCCTCGGTGACGGACCAACCAGCCTGCTTACGTTGACCAACGGACTTCGCGCATGCGGCTGGGCTTCGCCCCGCTGGACCAGCAGCTTCAACACTAACGGTCCGCCCAGGATCGCCAGGTCAGACCCAGCCTTAAACCCACAACATGCACAAAATACGTGAATCAGACATCCTCTGAGACGGATCGAGGCTGACTGGGCTTCGGCGTTCCAAAGATGATACGCATTTGCTATACAATCACGTGCGTGCTGGCGCCGTTGCGATATGCCCCGTTCCGCTATCTGTGCGCCGGGCGGCTGGTCAACGCGCTGGGCAATACGGTCGCTCCGATCGCGCTGGCGTTCGCCGTCCTCGATCTGACCGGCTCCGTTGGTGACCTCGGCCTGGTAGTCGGCGCGCGCTCACTGATGAACGTCCTGTTCGTTCTGTTCGGCGGGGTGGTTGCCGACCGGATTCCGCGCCGGCTCGTGTTGGTCGGATCCAACATGCTGGGTGCTTTTACGCAAGCGGCGGTGGCCGCACTGGTGCTCACCGGCACGGCAACGATCCCGTTGCTGCTGGTCCTGGCAGGAGCCAATGGCATCGTGAGCGCGCTGGCTCAGCCCGCCTCAGCCGCCCTGGCTCCGCAGACCGTGCCGCCGGAGTTGATCCAGCCGGCCAGCGCGATCACCCGGCTCGGCATGAACGCTGGGATGATCGGCGGGGCCGTGTTCGGCGGCATCCTGGTGGCAGCCGTCGGGCCCGGCTGGGGCCTCGCCGTCGACGCGCTCGCGTTCGCCGTCGCGGCCGCCGCGTTCGCCGGAGTCCGGGTCGCCTTGCCGGAAGGAACGACCACCGGCACGAGCATCGTCGTCGACCTTCGGGAGGGCTGGACCGCGTTCACCGCGCGGACCTGGGTGTGGGTGGTGGTCCTCGGCTTCATGGTCCTCAACGCAGCGCTCGTCGGTGGCGTGAACGTGCTCGGTCCAGCCATCGCGGACGAGACGATCGGTCGCAGCGCCTGGGGCATGGTGCTGGCGGCGGAAACCGTCGGGATGATCATCGGCGGGTTGATCGCCCTCCAGATCCGGGTGCGTCGACTGCTGCTGCTCGGTGTGGCCTGCATGTTCGCCGAGTCGTTTCTGCTGATGGGGCTGGCCCTGGCGCCCAATTTCGTCGTGCTGCTGACCGCCGGGGCAGCAGTCGGGATCGCGGTCGCGCAGTTCGCGGTGGCCTGGGAGACCTCGATCGCGCAGCACATCCCCGCCGACCGACTGGCCCGCGTCTACTCCTACGACATGTTGGGGTCCTTCATCGCCATCCCCATCGGCCAAGTTGCGGTCGGCCCGATCGCCGCGGCGATCGGCACCCGCGACACTCTGCTGATACTCGCCGCGTTGGTGGTGCTCTCCGTACTCGGGATGCTGGCTAGCCAGGACGTCCGCCGGCTGAACGTGATCGCCGCCGCTCGCCGCGCCGATGCGACACAAGTAACATCACCCGGCGGCGAAGCGATTGACAGCCCTGCCAACACTCGCGACGAATCAGCCACCCGTGCATGACCAGCAGACTCCAGCGCTGCGATGGGGCCTGTCTCGCTAACGGCTCTGCCTCACATTCGGTGGCAACGCTGCGTAGTGGCGGTGCGGGCATACGCGTGAAGTGACCCCCTGGAACCGGACACCGGGTCTGCTGCATAACAGCTCCTAACTCTTCGAGCGTTGGAGTCGGCGCCAGCAGACGATGGCGCAGGCGAGGGTGAGGAAGGCTTCGTGGATGTCGTCGCGGATCTCCCAGCGGTTGCGGAGGCGGCGAGACCAGTGAGATGCTTCTATAGCTGTCAAGTGGTGCTGGTGGCTGAGTGGGCGCCGTTCAGGGTCCGGAAGAGTTGCCGGCTGATGTAGCGCTTGAGGCTGCGCATGATCTCGCGTTTGGTGCGTCCTTCGCGGGTGCGGCGGGTCACGTAGTCGCGGGTGCGAGGGTCGTGGCCCATGCGGACCAGCGCGACGGTGTAGAGCGCTCGGTTGAGGCGTCGGTCGCCGCCGCGGTTGAGCCGGTAGCGGGTGGTGTTGCCTGATCTGGCTGGTAGCGGTGACGCGCCGGCCAGGGCAGCGAACGCGGCTTCGGAGCGGACGCGGCCAGGGTGGGACCAGGCGAGTAGAACGGTGGCGGCGACGACGGCGCCGACACCTGGCAGGGCGAGCAGTTGTGGCGCTTGCGCGGTGACAGCTTTGTGTAGCGCGGTGTGGTTGGCGGCGAGTTCTGTGTCGAGGGCACGGATGCGACGCGCCAAGCGGATCGCCTCGGCGCGGCAGACGGCCAGGGTGGCGTTGTCGCTGCGGGTGCGCCAGGCCGCGACGGCGGCGATCGTCGTGGTGGTCAGGGCGCGGCGGGCGTCGATGCCGAGGTCGACGGTGCGTAGCAGCGCGGTCAGCGCGTTGACGGCGCGGGTGCGTTCGCCGCTCATCTGTTCGCGAGCCGCTGTCAGGACGCGCAGGGCAGTGCGGTCGCCGCCGGCTCGTGGCCAGCACAGTTCGTTGATGTCGAGGGTGCGAGCTGCTTGGGCCATCGCGAGGGCGTCCACGACGTCGCTCTTGCCACGGCGACGCCGGGTGGTGGCCGCAACGTCAGGGGCCTCGGCGACGGTCAAGCCGGCTGCAGAAAGCTGCTCGGTGAAGGTGGCGCCGTAGGAACCGGCGCCGTCGATGACGATCAGCGTCGGCGCGTGGTGGGTGTGGCGTTGGATCCAGTCGACGGCACGGCGCAGCCCTGACGGGCTGGTCGGGAACTGAGCCTGCTGCCCGAGTGCGCCGGTGCCAGCGGTGATCAGCGCGAGCGTGTGGGAGGCGGCGTGGGTGTCCACGCCGATGACGAAGTCGTACTGGTCTGTGACGATGGCCATGGGGCGTACTGCCTTCCCGGGGAGACGTCGTGACGGCGTCGGCCCGGGAGATGTGTGTTCTCGAGGCAGGACTGTGATGAGCCACGACCCGCGGCCACGGACCGGGCAAGCTTCTGATCAAGCCACCGAGAGGGGCAGGGCCGGCGCCCGACCACGGACCGGATGGGCAGATCTCACTGAGAGCACCTCGCGGGGCCACCATTTTCATGAGCCACACCCAGCCGCGATCATGACGCTGACCCTGCCAGCCAGCCCCAGGCCAGCCAAGAGCAAGCTTCACAGCCTTTTTCATCCTGCGTAGCGGTTGGCTTCGACGTGGTGTAGGACGAGGATGGCCTGCACGATCGTGGTGGCGCGGCGAGGGCAGCAGCGCAGCTTGGTCAGGATCTTCCAGGTCTTGAGCGTGGCGATCGCGCGTTCGCCACGAGCACGGATCCGCGCGTGCGTCCGGTTGATCGTCTTCTGCCGGCGTGACAGCTTTGGCCGGAAGTGGCGCCGCTTGAAACGGCGTATGCACGCTGCCTCGGGAGGGGTCTGCTGCACCGATAGGTGACATCTGAGATGGCTTGCCCTGGTGGCGGGCTGGAAGGATGTCGCTGTGCCCAAGCCCTACCCCCGAGAGTTTCGTGATGACGTCGTGCGGGTCGCTCGTGGCCGCGAGGCGGGAGTGACCGTCGAGCAGGTCGCGAAGGACTTCGGGGTTCACCCGATGACGTTGTTCAAGTGGCTGCGCCAGGCCGACGTTGACGCCGGGACCACGTCCGGGACGGCCAGCAGGGAATCCGCCGAGCTGCGCGAAGCGCGCAAGCGGATCCGGTTGTTGGAGCAGGAGAACGAGGTCCTGCGCCGGGCCACCGCCTACCTGTCACAGGCGAACTTGCCGGGAAAAGGCTCTACCCGCTCGTGAGCGAGCTGGCCGCCGACGGGATCCCCGTCGCGGTGACGTGCCGGGTACTGAACATCGCTCGTCAGCCCTACTATCGGTGGCTGGCCCGACCCGTCACCAGCGCCGATCTGGTGGCGGCGTACCGGACCAACGCGTTGTTCGACGCCCACCGTGACGATCCGGAGTTCGGCTACCGGTTCCTGGTCGACGAGGCCCGCGACGCCGGGCAGCCGATGGCCGACCGCACCGGGTGGCGGATCTGCTCGGGTAACGGCTGGTGGAGCGCCTTCGGTAAGAGGAAGCGTCGGGGCAAGGGCGGCAAGGTAGGCCCACCGGTGCACGACGACCTGGTCCAGCGGGACTTCACCGCCGACGGTCCGAACCGGCTGTGGCTGGCCGACATCACCGAGCACCACACCGGCGAGGGCAAGCTCTACCTCTGCGCGATTAAGGATGTCTGGTCCCACCGGATCGTCGGCTATTCCATCGACTCGCGGATGAAGTCCCGCCTGGCCGTCACCGCACTCGACAACGCCGCCGCCAGACGTGGTGACCTGGCCGGTTGCGTGTTGCACACCGACCGCGGGTCGCAATTTCGGTCCAGGAAGATGCGGCGCGCTCTGGACCGTCACCGGATGGTCGGCTCCATGGGTCGCGTCGGCGCCGCCGGCGACAACGCCGCCATGGAATCCTTCTTCGGCCTCCTGCAGAACAACGTCCTCAACCGGCGAACGTGGGCCACCCGCCAGCAACTACGGATCGCGATCGTGACCTGGATCGAACGGACCTACCACCGCCGCCGGCGCCAGCGGTCGCTGTCCCGGTTGACCCCCGTCGAATTCGAGACCATCATGCACCCACCGGCCAGTCAGGCCGCGTGACTACACCTGTCACCTGCCGGTGCAGCAGGCCCGGAGCCTTGGTAGCCCTAATGGGTTCAGAGCGGGTCGGGCTTGCCGCGACTCCTTTGGTATCCCCGGCGCTCGACGTCTCATGACAAGGCGGGAGCTGCTGCAGGGCCCGGCCTGCTCTGCAGGATTGGGTCCGCTTGGATCTGTTCGTGGTTCGAGCCCGCCAGCACGGAGCATCCCTCGGTGATCCGGGGCCAGGAGCCCTCGACGTAAGACGGGGAGCCGTGCCGGTTGCTGGGATCAAGGACGGCTCATCTGATGTCAGGCCACCGAGCCTTTCCATTAGGGCGCCGCGCGATCCTGATCAGGGCAAAGACCAGCCCAAACACCAGCATGGAGGACATAGTGAAGGTCACGTGCGGCATCGACTGGGCCGAGAAACACCACGACATCGCGCTCGTCGACGAGAACGGCACCCTGGTGGCGAAGGCCCGCATCACCGAGTCCGTCGAAGGTCTTCAGACGCTTCTGGCGATGCTGGCCGATGCCGGCGACAGCAGCAGCTGCCTTATCCCGGTAGCGATCGAGACCCCGCGTGGGCTGCTGGTCGCAGCGCTGCGCGCCACCGGTCGCCCGGTCTACCCGATCAACCCGATGGCCGTCGCCCGCTATCGGGAACGCTACTCGGCGTCGGGCAAGAAATCCGACCACGCCGACGCGGTCGTGTTGGCAAACATCCTGCGCACGGACATGCATGTGCACCGGAGGCTGCCCGCCGACACCGAACTCGCCCGCTCGATCGCCGTCCTCGCTCGTGCCTGCCAGGACGCGACGTGGCGGCGCACCCGGGCCGGCAACGAGCTGCGGTCGCTGCTGCGCGAGTACTACCCGGCGATGCTCGAAGCTGCCGCCAACCGCAGCGGGAACCTGGCCACACCACTGACCCGGGCCTTGCTGGAGCTCGCCCCGACTCCCGCCGCGGCAGCCACGCTGTCCAGGGCCCGCATCGCCGCCGCGCTGCGCCGGGCCGGCTGTTCCCGCAACATCGACGAGGTCGCCGCCGAGCTCCACACAATCCTGCGCCGGCCCCAGCTGCATCAGGATCCGCTCGTCGAGCAGGCGATGGGCGTCCAAGCACTGCGGCTGCTGGCCACGCTCACCACGGCGTGCGCGAGCATCGACCACCTGTCGGCGGCCGTCGAGACAGCGTTCCAGCAGCATCCGGACTACGAGATCATCACCAGCTTCCTCGGCATCGCCGCCCAGGCCGGCGCACGGCTGCTGGGCGAGATCGGCTACGACCGCGCCCGCTTCGCCGACGCGCGATCGTTGAAGGCGTTCGCCGGGGCGGCACCGGTGACGCGTGCGTCCGGCCGCAGCCTGGTCGTCTCACAACGCCGGATCAAGAACGACCGACTCGCCGCTGTCGGCTTCACCTGGGGATTGTCAGCGCTCAACCAGTCGCCCGGCGCGCGAGCCCACTACGACCGGCGCCGAACCACCGGCGACGGCCATGCCGCCGCCTTCCGCCACCTGTTCAACCGCTTCCTCGGCTGCCTTCACCACTGCCTGAAGACACGGGAGCATTACCGAGAAGCGACGGCCTTTCCGATTCCGGTCGAAGCCCCCGCCGCAGCTTGACACTTACGCCCATCGGATGTCTTGTCGGCGAAGGTCATCACGTCCCCGCTGGTCAGCGCGTCGATAATGCCGTGGGTGCGGGCGGCGGTGAGGACATGCGCCGAGCCCGGCAGCGCCGGCGAGGCCCACACAAGCCGGCCGGCCGGGTCGGCGATGACCTACACGTTCACCCCGTGGCGCTTGTGCTTGCCGGAGTAGTGGGGCTTCTGGTCCGCCACCCGGTCGATCGGGATCAGGGTGCCGTCCAGGATCGCGTACGCCAGGCGGCGGATGCGGTCCATCGCGGCCGCGAGGTCCTCAGCCGCTGCGGCGAGCAGCACGATTGCTTCCTGCACGTAGCGCCAGGCGGTGGCGACACCGACGGCGAATCCGGCCGCGAGGCGGGTGTAGGTGTCGCCGAAGCCCCTATGTGGTGTCAAGTCGCGGGCGTGAGCGCCGCGTGGATGATTCGGAACAGTTGACGGGCGGCGTAGCGCTTGAGGCATCGGATGATCCCGCGTTTGGTGCGGCCTTCGGCGGTTCGTCTGGCGACGTAGTCCTTGGTTCGTTGTTCCACTCGAAGCCGGGTCAGGATGATGCGGAAGAGGGCGGCGTTCGCCTCCCGGTTGCCGCCACGGTTCAGCCGTCGTCGGCTGGTCTTGCCCGAGGACATCTCGATCGGGCTGACGCCACACAGCGCCGCGAAGGCGGCTTCGCTGCCAAGCCGGTGTGGGTTGTCGCCAGCGGCGACGAGTAGGACGGCGGCGCTGTCCGGGCCGACGCCGTACTGATCGAGCAGCGCCGGCGCGCAGGTCTTGATCATGGAGGTGATCCGGGCGAGGAGCTCGGCTATCTCTGCGGCCAGGTGCTGAATCCGGCGCGCTAGCGTACGCAAGGTATACACGACGGCGGCGTTACCGCCTTCGGTCCGGTCGTCCAGTTCAGCGCAGCGCTCGATCAGTGCCTTTGCCGATAGACCGGTCAGTGACTGGCGCACGGCGGGCTCGGCAGTGATCAGCACGGACTTCAGCTGGTTCGTGGCCTGCACTCGGGCCTTGACCGCCGAGTCCTTGGCAACCTTGTAGATGCGGATCTGCTCGACCGGTCCGTTGCCGGCCTTGGCCCTGGCCGTCGCGCGAAGGCTGATCACCGCCCGGGCAGCGGCTTCGGCATCGATGACATCGCTCTTGCCACGACGGCGCCGCTGGGCACGATCGGGTCGGTTGACCTCGATGACCGTGATCTGCTCGACAACGAGATGGCGAGCCAGCGCCGCACCGTAGGAGCCGGTTCCCTCAACTCCTGCCCGAGCCACCGTTCCGTGGCTGCGTGCCCAGGACACAAGCTGGCGGTAGCCGGCGGTCGTGGCCGGGAACGATGCCGTCGCCAGCGTTCGACCCACTGGCGAGGCCACCGCCGCTACGTGCAGGTCCTTGTGCGTGTCGACACCGAGGATGACCTCTTCGTCAATCTCGCGGTCGATACGGGATGCGGGCGTTGCCATACAGCTCCTCGATGACGCCGGGATGGACACGACGTCGGAGCGGGCGAGGGTCAGAACTGTGACGACGCCTGCAGCGAGGCCCCTATCGAGACACGTCCGCGCCGCTCCCACGTCGAACGTGCCGCACCGACCAGCGAACGACGGTTCGGCGACAAGGCATCACGGCCAGTTGCGCAGCGAGTCAGTCCGCCAGCCGAAGCGGCATTCCCATACTCACAGTTACGCAGATGGGCCAGGGTGAGCAGCGCCTGCCGGCCCGGATCGAGACGCCGCCACCGGGATCGATGCTGGCTGCGGTGATGACGGATGCGGTCGGCGAGGTGGTTCAGGGTGCGGCTGGACAGCGGGATCGTGGAAGGGTAAGACAGCACAGGCGAGGCTCCCGGTCGGGGCATCGGATCTTGGTCGACTGCTGTCTTACCTGGAGCCTCGCCCTCATCGATCTCCGGGCCCGCCACACCCACTCCGACCTGCAACGTCAGCTTGGAAATGGCTCACTGTCGTCGATTGGGGAGAGAAGTTGCTTCAATTCCTCTCCACGGGCATGAGCAGCAATTTCGGCTGCGGCGATCGTGGGTGGCACCACGCATGTTCGGATTAGATACGGCGATATTGACAAGCGTGTTGCCTGGAGTCAGGCGTGCCGGTTACACCACTCGGAACGTCTCGGCTACACTCGTCGCGTCCCAAGTGGCGACTGCGGAGGAAAAATCGTGTCGACTCATCTGGAATCAGCAGGACGGCCCCAGGTCCGCATCACCGTTCCGAGCGGATCCTCTGCCGCTGACGCGGCAGCGGCGACAGGCCTACCTCGTGGCGGACCGGATGCGATCGTCTTGGTCCGCGACGCGGACGGTGCGCTGCGCGACCTTGACTGGGTGCCTGAAGCGGACACCGAGGTGGAGTTGATCGAGCTGTCGAGTCCGGACGGCCTTCGGGTGCTTCGCCACTCCACCGCGCACGTGCTCGCACAGGCGGTGCAGGATCTGTTTCCAGAGGCGAAGCTGGGTATCGGGCCACCAACCGAAAACGGCTTTTACTACGACTTTGGCGTGTCGAAGCCGTTCACGCCAGAAGACCTTGAGCGCATCGAGGTCCGGATGAAGGAGATCGTTCGCTCTGGTCAACTTTTCCGACGCCGTGTCTTTCCGTCGGTCGGCGCCGCTCGCACCGAGTTGGCCGATGAGCCGTACAAGCTGGAACTGATTGACATCAAGGGGAACGTTGACTTTTCCGAAGAAGTAATGGAGGTCGGTGAGGGCCAGCTCAGCATCTACGACAACGTCGACACCAAGAATGACAAGGTTGTCTGGTCGGATCTTTGCCGCGGCCCGCATCTGCCGCTGACCCGGCTGATCGGCGCTTTCAAGCTGTTGCGAGTGGCGGGCGCCTACTGGCGCGGGCAGGAGGACCGCCCGATGCTCCAGCGAATCTACGGCACCGCATGGGCGAGGCAGAAGGATCTCGACGACTACATGTGGCGTCTTGAGCAAGCCGAACTACGCGACCATCGGCGCATCGGTCGTGAACTTGAGCTATTTCATTTCGACTCGACCGCGCCGGGAATGCCGTACTGGCTCCCCAAGGGAATGCGAGTGCTCAACAACCTCCTGCAATTCTGGCGGGACGAGCACGAGGCTCGGGGCTACGAGGAGATCGCTACCCCGCTGATCAATAACAAGAAGCTGTGGGAGACGTCCGGGCACTGGGATCATTTCCGCGACGATATGTTCGTGATTGCAGGCGACGAAAGTTCCACCATGGCTCTCAAGCCGATGAACTGTCCGAACGCCATGGTCGTCTTCAACCTCAAGACGCGTAGCTACCGGGATTTTCCGTTGAGGTTTAGCGACTCCGACCCGTTGCACCGTAACGAGCGATCGGGTACACTGCATGGCCTGCTGCGGGTGCAGAAGTTCCAGCAGGACGATGCCCATGTCTTCGTGACGCCGGCCCAGATCCGCGACGAGTACGAGCGGATTTTTGACATTTGTGAACGTTTCTACAAAATCTTCGGTTTGACCTATCGGCTGCGCGTCGGAACTCGTCCTGGAAAGTTCATCGGTGACCGGGCGACCTGGGACTCTGCGGAGGAGACCCTGCTGTCGATCGTGCATGAGCGGACAGGAGGCGATTTCGACACTGAGGAGGGCGGCGGCGCGTTCTACGGTCCGAAGATCGATATCCTTATGCAGGATGTGCTTGGCCGGCAGTGGCAGACCGGCACCATCCAGCTCGACTTTCAGTTGCCGCGGCGGTTCGGGTGCGTCTACATCGACGATCAGGGCCAGCGGCAGACCCCCGTGGTCATCCACCGGGTCGTCTACGGATCGCTCGAACGTTTCCTGGGCATCTACATCGAGCACACTGCGGGAAACTTCCCGCTGTGGCTGGCACCGGTGCATGTGGCGGTCCTGCCGATATCCGACCAGTTTACCGACTACGCCGAGCACGTAGGCGCGCGAATTCGGGAGGCGGGTGCGCGCGTCGAGGTCGACTCCCGTAACGAGACGCTGGGCAACCGGGTGCGGCTGACGCAGCAGAACAAGGTTCCGCTGGTCGTGGTCGTCGGCGCTCGGGAGCAGGAGGATTCGACGGTCAGCCTTCGCCTGCGTGGCGGTAAGAAGGTCGGTGCGCTTCCTCTGGCCGCGTTCGCTGATGGCCTCAGCGCGGATCTGCGTAAGCGGTCGCCCGAGTTTACGATTCCTGCGGCGGGCTAACGCGAGTGGTGGACGGCGACTCCACTCGTCCACCACTGGCCGCTGGTTGGGGACACGGTCCAGCTTTTTACAGACGCTGATCAACGGGTTACTGGTGGGCGGCTCCAGTGCCTGGTGAGCGCTGGCCTGGCGCTGAGCTTCGACGTGACGAATTTCGTGAACTTCGCCCACGGCAACTTCGTAATCGTGGGGATGCACTTGCGGTCCCGCTCGGCTAGGTCGGCGTCGCCCCACTGCCGGCGGCGCTGCTGGTCGCCGCGGGCCGTGGCCCTGCTCGTCTACGTCACGATGATCCGGCCGGTGGTCCACCGGCCGCGGGTACGAGGCGACGACCGGCACGTCGGCCAGCTCGCCGTGACCTCCGCAGCTCGTAGGCAGCGTCTCGATCTCCGCAGCGAGCCCGTGCGGGCCCCCGGACTGTCCTCAAGGTCAGCCAGCCGTCACGCTCGTAGCGGGCCCTTGATGTGTGCATCACGGCCTGATACCGCAACGCACCTCAGCCATAGGCGAACCGTAGCGGACGTCCGGAATTCCCCTCGATGGGTCGCCGGCGCGCTGGACGAGATCCTCCGAGGCTACCCCCAGACCGAGGCGACGAGCGGCACGACCTCTCGCGTGCCCCTGCTGTCTAGGTAGTGAGCCAGTGCCCTGGCGTCAGAGCTGCGGCGCAGAAGCAGGCAGTGCGGATCGACGCTCCCCAGAGCGATCATCTCGGAGGAGACCCGAAATGGCGAGTGGGGAAGCGCACGCACTTCGAGCCGGGAAAATTCGAACGAACACAACCAGTTCCGTATCAGCTCTTCCGCCGAAGCGAACTCGTGGGGCACTTCGACCACCACAAAGACCTGCGCACGTCCGCCGCGACCAGGACCTTGAGACAACTGGCCGACGGCGCTGGTGAGTGCCGTCTCGGCAGTCATCATCCCCGGTTCACCGACGGCACTGTCGTAGGGAATCGTGGTGGGAGCGTTGAAGACGACGTGCGCCGGCACATCAAGGAGGCGATCGCGTGTGACATCCGCGGCCTTGGCCGTGGCCGCGATGTCGTTCATCACCGCGTTCGCCTGGGCGAAGCGCACAGCCCGGGGGCTCACGTCCACGAGCATCGTGGAGGCGTATCCAGACGCAAGCGCGAGACCGAGTACGCCGCATCCGCAGCCGACGTCGACTAAGGCGTTGAAGGAGTCATCTACAGCGAGACTCTCAAGCAGGTGCAGACTTGACGAATGTGGCGGCATTACGATGTCATCGCGCGTGGAAAAGGTCAGGGAGCCCGACGGTTCTACTGTGAATAGCCTATCGGAGAAAAAGTATTTTCCGAACAATGGTGTGATCGACAGCCGAGCCCTGACCTGGCCCCTTTGGCGGGAGACGAGACCGATGTCGGCGGCGAGGTCGCTCAACACGGCAGGCATCTGCTGATGATAGTGCTCCTCGGCTACGAATCCGTTGCGGACAAACAACTGGATCATCACGCCAGCGGCCGAATTCACTAGCTCGTCAGCGACGTCCTCGGTTTGAAGCGCGTAGCGCGCGGAGTTGCCCAGCACTTCCGACACATCCGGGGCGTCGAGCGTCCTAGCGATCCGTTCCGCCGTGAAGTCCAAGTCGTGCAGAATCTCTGGCAGCGCCCGAAGCTGGGAGATGAGGCGGGTATCGGCAAGCTCCAGCGCATCGCGCATCAGCGACTCCAAGCACGTGTGGCGGGTTCCGACTAGGCATAGACAAGCACCACCGAGAGTTGACCGTAAGGTGATCCATCGGCGGTTTTGAGGTTATCGGTGTGCCCCCGGGCCGACGTGGACAACTGATGGCGTTCCGGCGATAGCATGGTGGCCGTGATCAATCTATTGGCCAGTTCGCGCGATTCCCCGTCGGACGCCCAGGAACCCGAGGATTGTAGCGGGAGTGGATTTGCAGGATGATTTACGAGATGCCGCCGGACACCGCGTGCGATCGGTGGCGAGCGGTCAGGGAGCTGAGCATGCCGCAGGAACCAAGAGGTAGCTCCCCATATGTCTGGTAGCTGTTCACGTCCACACCGCTTGATGACGTCCCACCCTTCTGATGTTCGCCCGCACCAACGCAGCCACCCGTCGCTCTACGGCGTCCACCACACCCGCTACATGAGGGCTGGCCAGCAGATTGGGGGCGGTCAGCAGACTCTCCGCTCCGGTCATCGGCTCGTGCCGGAACACGTCCAGCGCGGCACCTCCGAGGTGTCCCGTCCGGAGCGCGTGTTCGAGCGCGCCTTCGTCCACCAGGTGCCCGCGCGCGGCGTTGACCAGGAAGGCACCGGGCTTCATCGATCGTAGTTCGCGTTCACCGAGGATCGGTGGCTGCATAGGACGCCGGAGACAGATAAAGACCCAGTCCGCCTGGCCGACGCTTTCCACCAAGTCGTCGTACCCGTGCCCGTCGACCCCGGGAAGCTCACCGCGATAACTCGCGCTGACCGCCATGACTCGGGCGCCGAGCACCTGAAGAAGCGGGCATAGAGCACGGCCGACGGCACCCATACCGATCACCAGGGCAGCGCTGCCGTGCAGCGTGGCGCCGAGTGGCGAACCCCACGCGCTGCCTGCCGGGAAAGTGGCGCTCACGGTAGGCACGTTTCGGCCGAGGGCAATCGCAGCCATCATGCACCACTCGGCCACGGCGGCGGCGCTGCCGGTGGCGGAGGTGTCGACGGCGCTGACTGGCACGCCCAGTTCGCGGGCTGCCTCAAGGTCGACCCGGTCCAGTCCGGAGCCCCACTGCTGCACGAGCCGCAACCGCTGACCGTTGGCAAGGACCTGCCCGGTGACCGGCGCCAGCAGCGGCACAAGCACGTCAGCATCCCGGACGGCCGCGGTTAACTCTGCGACCGTGCATTGCGTGACCACAACCTCCGGTAGCGCCTCGGCCAGCATCGTCGGGACGTGGGGAAACCCGGCACGTGAAACGAGGATGCGCATCGGCACGCCCGGGGTGAGCTCAGACATCGGACGGCACCCGCTTACGGATCGCCTGCGCCACGGCGTACACGTGTTGGTCGATCTCCGCCTGGCTGAGCCCGTGCAGGCCCGGCTGGACGGTGGCCACCCGGCTGAAGAACAGGGCGCGGAATGCCTCCAGAAGCTCGTAACTGAGCCGACCTGAGCGGGCGCGCTCCAGCACCGTGACCAACACGCGGGCCCAGATGTCATCATCGAC
The DNA here is from genome assembly GCF_004348615.1 of Micromonospora sp. KC207. Lineage (NCBI taxonomy): Bacteria > Bacillati > Actinomycetota > Actinomycetes > Micromonosporales > Micromonosporaceae > Micromonospora > Micromonospora sp. KC207. Next base: position 17,783 of record NZ_SMKJ01000031.1, on the reverse strand, counting down.
GTCAGGCGGACCGGCTGCGGCCCCGCCCAGCAGGGCGGCATACTCCGGGTTGCCTGCCTCCCGCTCGAAGCCTAGTTCCCCCGCCGCTCGCATCAGCTTCAGGTCGTACGGCTTCTCGAAGCTCCGATCGATCTCGGGCGTGGCAGGGAAGGAGGGCAGTTCGCCGCACGCCTGCGGCCATGCCGCGAGCAGGGTGAACAGGGTGCTGTTCGAGGTGTGGAACTTGATGGGGAACTCATCCTCGATCTGCTCTGGGGTGTCGCTGCGCCACGAGTGGAACTTGCCACCAGTCAGCAACACTTGGACGAGGTCAGACCCTTCCAGCCCGGTAAGCACGAGGAACGGATCGATCCCGAAGCCCTGCGCCCCTGGCAGCCACTGTTTCTCCAGAATTCGGCGCATAAATGCTGGGCTGAACGCGTAGTCGCCGCCGATTGGCTGGCGGACCGGCTGCCCGGTGATCGCAAGGACTAGCGGTGCGACAAGTTGGTTGGTCTGGTTCGCGTCGTACCAGGTGCGGCCGTAGAGGGGTACGGCGATACCGGCGCCATTGTCCATAACGGCCGTCAGGAAGGTGTCGATCCATTCCGGAGGTACGATCTCGAGGTCCGCGTCGATGGTGATCGCAGCGTCCGCTCGCTGCGCCACGGCGTACTCGAACAGTAGGCGGAGATTGGCACCCTTGCCGAGGATGCCCGGTGCGGTCTGTAGTCCCACCTTCGGCAGACGCGTGGACGCCGCCAGGAACCGCGCCCGGGTGCCGTCCGGCGACCGGTTGTCCATATTGACGAGAATGAACTCTGCGCGCCGCCGGCAGCTCAGGGCGGCCTTGTCGAGGCTCTCGGCGACGGCCGCCACCGTCTTCGCCTCCTGATGCGTTGGCACTCCGAGCAGAACTCGTGGAACGCGACGGGTCATGAGGTGCCACCTCTCGATCTGTGCCACGGACGCATTGGCGGGTCGCTCCAGTCCGACTCGGCGGTCGGCGCGCACCGCTGCAGCCGTTCCAGATCCCGAATCAGGTACTCGTCGAGGGTCGGCCGGTCAATCGCCGCCGGGCCGTCCAGGATGACGGGCTCGCCCGCCATCTCACGATCGCCGATCACTCCAAACAGCGGCTGCCAAGCGGTGCGTAGGGCGGCCAGACGATGACCAAGCGACTTGTTCAGGTGCGCGTCCACCGCGACGCGGAGGCCCGAGGTACGCAGTACGGCCGCCAGCCGCTCGGCCGCAGCGTGGTGGTGCTCACGCACAGGGACCAGCACCACCTGGTGGCGAGCCAACTCCGGTGGTACCGCCCTTGGTCCCACGTCGGCCAGTCCGCGACCGAGCGTGATCGGCAGCAGCTTCGGTACGCCCGAGGCCACCGTCGAGTGGATCACCGCTATCGGCCCTCCGTCATCGAGCCGGACGTCAAACCGGTCGGAGTTCGTGTCGTCCAACTGGAAGTTGAACAACATGACGTTGCCGAAGCCCGCATCGACGTACAGACCGCCCTTGATCGCGTAGTATCGCGGTCGCCGCGCCAAGTGCCGCACAATCGTCAGTCCCGACACCGCACGCGCCAGTGCCTGGTACGCGTGCTGCTGGTCGAACTCGGTGCCCATGACGGTGTCAACGATCTGGCAGTAGTCCGAGCCGAACCAGAACTCCATAGCCTCGGCAGCACGGGCAACAGTTTCGCGGAAGACATCGGTGGCCTGCATCGTCGAGCACAGGGTATGCACGTCCGAGACGTGGTACTGCCGAGCTCGGTCCAGGCTGAGCTCGCCGCTCTGGAACCGGCGAAAGATGGGTTGCGGGCTCACCATCGTGTACGGCAGCCGCTGTGGGTCGGCCCGGGTGTGCCTCATCCAGGCGAACAGGTTGGGATCGGCGGCGTAGCTCAGCCGCAGCGACCGGTCCCGGTCGTCGAACCGAAACATGCGTCCCTGCTCTTCGTACGCCGAGACGAGCTGACCCATTTCCCCGTCGTCCGTCGCGAACACCAGGGGAAAGTCGACCAGGTTCGCGTTCAGCCGGGCGAGGTGTGCCCGGTTGAAGCTTTTCAAGCTTTCATCGATCAAACTGCCGGGCGGCAGGACGGTCAGGAAACCCTTCGGTGTGCCACGCCGACTGATGAAGCCCAGTTGATCGGCCAGCTCAGTGACTTCGTTGCGGGTACAGGCGCCGGAGGCGGTCCCGGCGAGCCGGGCCAACGCGGAGTTCCCCGCCGGTTGGTCGACTAGGAACTCTGCGAGGTCCGCCTCCTCGCCCTTCCACAGAAGTTCGCCCGACGGGTTGAGAACCTGGACGGAGGAGACAGCGGTCATGTCAACGCGGCACCAGGTCGTAGAAGTTGAATCGGGGGCCCGCGCCGGGCCGGGTCCAGACCCGGCGGCAGTACAGATCCGACTTCTCGAACAGCTCCAGCCACAGCGCCCGTTCCCGCGGAAAGCCCTGCGCGGTGAAGATGTGCACCAGGTAGAGGTCGCAGTCGTTCTCGAGTTGGTCGTAGTGCAGCTCCGGCTCGCCTAGGATGAAGCTCTTGATGTAGCCCGCCCGCAGCTGGCCGGCGATCCTGTTCAGGATGGCAAGCACGGCGTCCTCCCCGTCCCGGAAGTGTTCGTGCAGCACGCCGACACCGAAGACGGCGTCGGCGTCCTGGGTCTCCTCGGGCCAGGTATCGGGGCTGAACGCATCCGCCACCACGAAGCCAAGCCGGTTCTCGAGCCCGGCGTCGCGGGCCAGTTCTTTGGCGATGTCGATGGAGGGAGCGTCGATGTCCAGCCCCACACCCTTGAGCGCTGGATCCGCCCGGCAGGCATCGAGCAGGAACTGGCCAGCCCCACAGCCAAGGTCCAGGACCTTGCGGACATCGAGCGTGCTCAGCACCTCCAGGACGATCGGGTCGTGGTAGATCCTGAAAAGATCGGCGCAAGACCGACCTAGTGCGGCGCCGTTGCGCGTGACATCGCGGCCATATACCTTCTCGCCGGTGAGTAGGCCGGTGAGCTGTGAGACGACTGGTCCGTACGCCTCGATGTAGAACTCGAGCTGGGCCAGTGCAGTGACGCCGACCACGTCCACGCCCTGATCGGTCAGCCGCACCACGTCACCGGTGATCCGTACTACACCCATAATGTCCAGATAGCGCAGGAGATTGCCGGCTAAGTGCTCGTCCAGATCTCCGACGATCTCAGCGATCGGCATCTGCCCCTGGCCGGCGAGCTTGTCGAGCATGCCAGTGCGCCGCGCCGCTACCAGGGCGTAGGCGAGATTGAAGGAACTAATAAGCCCGTCCACGCCCGATCGGTGATAGCCGGCCCAAGCACGTCGAGGCTCGGTGTCAAATTTCGCGATTAGCTGGTTCCCCATGGTCGTGTTCCTCTCTCTTGTCCGTGAGACCGCATCAAGGCGGGGATCAGGTCGAGCCCTTGCGCTCACCGGCGAGTAGCAGCCCGAGTCCCTCGATGAACGAGACGAACTTCTCCGCGCCGTCTTCCTGGCTCTTCTTCGCGGACTCGATCAGGCCGGGGCACCGGTCGATGAAGATCGGAGCCTGCACTCCCGCGACGGACACCTCCTGGCAGGTGACCTTTACCCAGGTGGACTGGTACATGTTCGCGCCGGAGAGGTCGGCACCAGTCAGGTCCGACTGGCTGAACCGGCTGTACGCCCCATTGGCCTCACGCAGGTTCGCTCCATTGAGATCAGCCGCGATGTACGCCTGCACCAGGATCGCCCCGGTCAGGTCGGCGCCGGCCAGGCACATCGCGCGCGGCGGGTCGCCGGTCAGCATGGCGCGGTAGAGGTTGATACCGCGCATCCGAGCCTGCTTGAGGCCGGTATCCCGCATCGTCATGCACCGGCCGGTGAACTGCGTCAGATCTGCCTCGCGCAGGCTCGACTCAACGACGTGCAGGTTCTCGCCCTGGGCGTTGGACAGATTCGCCCCGACCAGAGAACTGGACAGTATGCTGGCGGCGTGCAGGATCGCACCAGTCAGGTTCGCATCCGGCAACGCGGACTCGACGATGCGAGCCTGACTCAGGTCGGCACCGGAAAAGTTAGCCCCGATTAGCGAAACTTGGGAGATGTCCGCGCGGGGCGCGTGGATACCGGACGCGGACCAACCACTCGCACGGACGCCGCTGATCCGTACGCCCGACAGGGACGCGCCGGTCAAAGTGACCTCGTCCGCGTCGGTGAGCCGCTGCAGGACGGCTCCCTCACCACTGGCGCCCGTCAGGTCGGCACCGGTCATCGAACACTTCGTGATTGTCAGCTGGCTGACCTGTGCCTGGCCCAACGTGGTGCTGCGGAGCAAGCACTCGTTGATCTCCGCGCCCTGGAGCGCCGTGCCGCTCATGTCAGCACCGGTCAAGTCACACTGGTAGAAGGTTGCGCCAGCCAATTGCGCCCCGGAAAGGTTGGCACCGCGCATAGAACAGCCGTGGAACAGCGAGCCGGTGGCGTCGCGCAGATCTGACAGGTCCGCGTCATCGAGCTTCGAGGTCTGGGCCGCGAGCGCGTGCACGTACGCCCCGCGAAGACGCGCTCGGCTCAGATCCGTCCGTTCCAGGCCTGGACAGATCATGGTACATCGCTCAAGATTTGCCCCGACGAGCTTGGCGCCGTGAAGCACGGCACGGCTCAGGACCGCCCCTTCAAGATCGCATCCGGACAGATCCAGGTTGCTGAGGTCAGCCTCGGCGAGTTGCAGACCGCGGCCGGTCTCCTTAAGCAGCATCTTGGTCAGCTCGGACACCTCGCCGAGCGCGGTGGCTCGGTCAGCATGGTTCGCGAGATTCCTGAGCACGTCGACATGCAGAGGATTTGCCATTTGCGTCCCCTTCGCTAGAGGTGGTCGGTCGTCGAGCGCTTCCGTCCGACGCCAGCCCAGTAGTCCGACTGGACCTTCCTGCGTTGCGCCGCGTCCGTGGCACGATAAAAATCAGTCCAATAGCCCTGCTGCGGTACGACGAATTCCGCCACCTCGACAGCCTTCTGCGCCACCAGCCACATCAATCGATGACCATGGCGCGCTGGATTGGCCACGCGACGCCCACGAAGATCGGTGAAAAGTAGCTCACGGATCTCGAAACCGTTCAACCGGACAGCGTCGGCGATTCCCTGCGGATTGAACACGTGAAGGCCGTGCGCGAAGTACCCATTGACCGGTACGTGCAGGAAATACCAACCACCGACAGACAGCATCCGTAGGCAGTTTTCCAGGCACTGGCGCGTATCGAAGACATGCTCAAGCGATCCAATGTCGATAAGTGAACCGAACCGACCGAAGTAGTCCGCCGGTACCCGCTCGTTCATGTCGAACCGCAGCTCAGCGCGCTCGTCGAAGAGATCGAGCGCGACGACTTCGGTGACGCCACGAGCCTTCAAAAGGTCAACCAACGTGCTTGTCCGGAAATCCGCGGACAGCGGCGCTGGGTGCCCTGACACCACCATTCGGCGAAGGGCGCCGAGAGTGGACGACTCCGTCGCCCAAGCGGGTAGACGAATATCGTGTAGCCCAAAAAGGAGGGCCGGTGCCGGCATCTCACCGGCGAATTCGAATAGGTGATCCCATAACCGAGCATGCCGAATCCTGGCGATCGCCAATCGAATCTCCCCATCCATCGCAGACCACTGGCGCGCAACGCCAAGATTTACACTTGACAGCATTATTGACTATCTTCAATGCAATGTCAACCGTCAACGACGCCCAACTCGCACTCGAATCCGACGTCTGCCTGCGACATCTGGCCTACGAGTGCAACGAGAGCATTCGCGGGCTGATTGCTCGTCGTACAAGAGAAAATGGTCTCACCCCGTTAATCGCTGTTAACGCTTTCGATCTTGATAGGTGCCGCTCCCGGATTCCTTTCGCCGGCCAGCTCCACCATGGCGGTCCGCACTGTCGCGAGCAGCCCACCGGCCGTCCCGTCATCGATCCCGTCCGACCGGCGGAGCATGACCAGATCCCAGCCGCCGTCGGGCTGCGGGAACGCCTCGAACATCAGTTCCAGAGCGGTCGTCGGTGGTGGCACCCGTACCGTCCGCAGGGCGACCCCTGGAGCAAACGCGCCCGACGGCGGCGCGTGCTGCACCACCACCCACACCTGGAACCAGGGGTGCCGGTCACGCGGCGGCGCCAGCACTCGCACCAGCTCGTCGAAGGGCGTACGACCGTGGGCCATCGCCGCCGCCGTCCGATCGACGACCCGGTCCAGCAGTGCGCCGGCCGGCTCGTCTCGCACGCCCGCCACTGGAACCACCAGCGGGTTGACGAAATAGCCCACCACGTCGTCGAGGTCCGGGTGCGGCCGGCCGGCGGTCACCGTGCCCAGGCAGACGTCCGGGACATCGAAGGTCCGCCCTAACCCGCGGCCCACGGCGGCCAGCAGGGCGGCCACCGGCGGACCACCGTGCCGCCGGGCCGCACCGGTCAGCGCCGCGACCTCGGCCGCAGACGCCCTGGCCACCAGCTCACGCCGGGCCGCCTCGCCGGTGGATCCCGGGGCCGGCAGCACTGGTGGCATCGGCCGGCGCAGCGTCCGCCGCCAGAACGGTAGCTCGTCCTCCGCCCACTGCTTCAGTCCGCGCCGCTCCCAACGGCTGTAGTCGGCGTACGACGGACCGCTCGGGCCGTCGGGCACACGTCCTACCAACCGGTTCCGGTAGGCCGCGCCGAAGGTCTCCAACAGCCGCTGTTCCGACCAGCCGTCGAAGGCGACGTGGTGGATGTTCAGGCAGAGTAGGTGCCGGTCCTCGGCCATCCGGCAGAGCCGGGCCCGCAGCGACACCTCGCGCTCCAGGTCGAAGGGGCGACGCCACCAGTCGGCGGTCACCAACCGGGCCAGCTCGACCGGATCGGCGCAGCCGTCCGGGCCGGTGACCCGTTCCAACGTCACCCGGGCGGCGGCCGGGTCGAGGACACGTTGCTCCGGTAGCCGACACGTCCACTCGTAGACCGTGCGCAGCGCTGGGTGGCGGCGTACCACGTCCTGGAGCGCGGCGTCCAACACCTCGGCGTCCAGCGGCCCGTCGAGCAGATACGCCAGCATCACCACGTTGTCGGCCGCACCGGACATGGTCTGCTCGGCCATCCAGAACCGGGTCTGGGCGTGGGACAGCGGCGCGGCGGAGCCCTCGCGCTCGTCGGCCACCGGAACGGCGGCCACGACTGGTGCCCCGCCCCGCAGCAGCTCGCGCAGCCCGTCGACGGTACGAACCCGGTGGACGTCGGCCACCGTGATCCGCCGTCCGAACCGGTCCATCGCCCGGGCGACGAGCCGGACCGCGTCCAGGGACGTCGCGCCGGCCTGGAAGACGTCGTCCGAGGCGGCGAGGTGGGGGACGTCCAGCAGCCGCCGTACGTCGGTGAGGAACGGATCGGCAGCGTCGGCCGGATCCGTCGTCGCGGGGCCCCGACGCGCGCCGGCAGCCTGCTCGGCGAGCGGCCGGAGGGCCACAGGGTCCACCTTGCCCGTCGGGCCGAGCGGAAGACGCTCGACGTGCCGCCACACCGTGGGGGTCATCGCCGGCAGGAGTCTCCGCCTAGCGAACGCGCGCAGCTCCGCGTCGGTCAGCGGGACACCGTCGTGGCTGCTGTAGACCATCGCAAGTTCCGGCCGGCCCAGGCTCAGCTCCAGGCGCAGCACCGCACCGGCCGCGATCCGGGGGTGGGCCATCAGCACCGACTCGACCTCGCCCGGTTCGATCCGTACCCCATTGACTTTGAACTGCCGGTCGGCGCGGCCGCGGTAGCGCAGCAAACCCTCCTCGTCCAGATAGCCCAGGTCGCCCGTGCGGTAGTGGCGCACCCCAGCCAGCTCCACGAAGGCGCGGGCCGTTTCGGCGGGATCGTCCAGATAGCCGGTCGCCAGGCCGTCGCCGGAAACGAGGATCTCCCCGACGGAGCCGACGGGCACCGGGCGGCCTCCGCCGTCGACCAGCCTGATCCCGGTACGCGGCACCGGCCGGCCGATCGGCACGTCGTCGTCCGGGTCGGCGACGTCGCTCGGACGGATCACGTGGGTGGTGGTAAAGATCGTGCTCTCGGCCGGGCCGTAACCGTTGACGAGCCGCAGGCCGGGGAACCGGTCGAGCACCCGGCGCACGTGCGGCGCGGACACTCGCTCACCCCCCACCAGCAGCAGCCTTATCCGGCCAAACAGCTCCGGCGCCTCGTCTGCGAGCACGTTGAAGAGGGAGCTGGTCAGCCAGAGGCTATTCACGCCCCGCCCCACGGCGGCGGCCAGCGCCTCGACGTCGAGGGCCGGCAGGTGCGCCTCCAGGAGCTGACAGCGACCGCCGTTGAGCAGCGGCGCCCAGAGTTCCAGCGAGAACCCGTCCCACGGCAGCGGCGCGGCCTGCAGGAAGACGGAGGTCGGACTCAGCGGGATGTCCGGGTGGCCGACCAGGGTGCGGATCGTGCCCCGGTGCGGGGAGACGGCTCCCTTCGGGCGGCCGGTGGAGCCCGAGGTGTAGAAGACACAGGCCGGCTCGGCGCCGTCGAGCGCGGGCAGCGGGGCGGGTCGGTCCGGGCCCGCCGTCAGGTCCGCGTACTTGACGAGGGGCACACCGGGCCGGCCCGCCCCCGGGTTGTCGGCCACTAGGAGGCGGCACCGGGTGCCGTCGAAGACCGTGGCCCTCCGGTCGGGCGGCCAGCCGGGGTCCATCGCGACGTATGCGGCGCCGGTGGTGAGCACGCCCAGCAGCACGGTGACCAGCTCGACGGAGCGGGGCAGGCATACCGGTACGAAGTCGCCCGGTCCGACCCCCCGGGCCGCCAGCGCGCCGGCTATCCGGTCGGCCCGCGACACCAGCTCCGCATAACTCAGCCGGCGCTCGCCCTGCTGAACGGCTACCGCCTCGGGGGTAATCCGGGCGTACCGGGCCACGACCTGCTCGATCCGGTCCCCGTGGTGATAGGGGCCGGTCGCCGCGTCGGCCCGGTCGGTCGGCGCGACGCCGGTCACGGCCGCACCCGGTCCGGCCGCCATCAGCCGACCGCTAGCGGGAGCGAGGTGGTCCCGAGGATGAAGTTCGAGCGGAGCCGCCGGGGCATACCGGCGAGCCGGAAGCCGGCCGGCGCGGCCAGCAGCGCCCCGAAGAGTAGTGACAGCTCCCGTTGCGCGGCGGGAGCCCCGACGCAGCGGTGGATGCCCGCCCCGTAGGACAGGTGCCGGTTGGGGCTGCGGGCCACGTCGAAGCGGTCGGCGTCGGGGAATTGGGCCGGGTCACGGTTGGCCGAGACGTTCCACAGGGTCACCGAGTCACCCCGGCGGATGAGGTGCCCGTCGCGTTCCACGTCGCGCATCGCCACCCGCTGCACGTACGCGTTGACCGAGCTCCACCGCAGCATCTCTTCGATCGCGCCGCTCAGAGCGTCCGGCCGTCGGCGCAGCAGGTTGTACTGGTCGGGGGCGGAGACCAGCGCCTCGATCCCGTGGCAGGCGGTGTACGACGAGGTCTCGTTGCCGCCCACCGCCACGTTCATGCAGTTGAAAAAAATGTCCTCCTCGGACATCCGCCGGCCGTTCACCTCTGCCTTGAGCAGCAGGGTGACCAGGTCGTCGCCGGGGTTGCGACGCCGTTGCGCGAGCAGGTCGGCGAAGAAGTCGAAGATCTCCGCCTGCGTCCAGGCCAGCCGCAGCTTCTGGTCACCCCCGGTGTCCACGAACGTCTCGTCGCGGAAGCCCACCATTCGTCGAGTCAGCCCGATGAGGTGATGCGCCTCGTCGTGCCCGATGCCGAACACCACCATGAGTGCGCCGGCAGGCAGCTCGGTGGCAATCTCGGTGGCGAAGTCGCAGCCGCCGGCCGCCACCGCCTGCCCGACGGCCTTGTCGAGCAGGATCCGTACTTGGTCCCCGACGCGGTCCACCACGGCGGCCGACAATGCCGGGGCGATCTGCTGCTTGAGCAGCCGGTGTCGGGGCAGGTCGCTGGCGACCAGCATCCGGCCCGCGGCGGTGTCGTCGTCGCTGCGGAAGGATCCGCCGAGGATCGCGCCCCGGGCCGACCCGAACGAGGCATGCTCCCGGTACGCCCAGTGCACGTCCTCGTACCGGGTCAACGCCCAGAAGCGGCTGCCGTCGGCACCCTCGTTCCAGTAGATCGGGCGGTGTTCGCGTAGCCAGGCGAACGCGTCCAGGTGCCGGCCGCTGACGAACAGGTCGACGTCGGTCAGGTCCACTGGGATGGACAGTCCGGTCACGCCCTGGCTCCGGCCGCCCGCGCCTGCTCCGCCAGTGCCTGCTCTGCCAGTGCCGCCACGTGGGCCAGCACCGGGTCACGCAGCACCGCGGCCAGCTCCACCGATACCCCGTACCTACGCTTGACCTGGCTGTGCATCCGAAAAGCGAGCAGCGAGTGGCCGCCGAGCGTGAAGAAGTCCTCGTTCGCGCCGACGTTCTCGACGCCAAGCAGCTCCTCCCACAGCTCCGCGAGATAGCGCTCCACTTCGGTACGCGGCGCAACGTGGCGCGCCCGGCGCTCCCGGACCCCGTCGGCGATCTCGCGCAGGGCGGCCAGGTCCCGCTTGCCGTGCTCGTTGGACGGGATCTCCTCCACCAGCGTGAACTGGCTGGGCACCAGGTAGTCCGGCAGCTCGGTGCGGGCGAACTCCTGGATGTCCCGAAGGGTGGTGCCATCGGCGGGTACGACCACGGCGAGCAAATGCCGGTCCTCGCCCTCGCCACTGGGTAGCACGACCGCCTCGCGTACGCCGTGGTTGCGGCAGAGGCTCCGCTCGACCTCGCCCGGCTCCACCCGATAACCGCGAATCTTCACCTGCCCGTCCGTCCGCCCGACGAACTCCAACACCCCGTCCGGGCGCCGGCGGGCCAGGTCGCCGGTGCGGTAGAGCCGGTCCGGGCCATCGGGTCGAGGACCGGCTACGAACTGCTGTCGGGTGAGCTCCAGCGCGTCCAAGTAGCCGCGGGCGACCCCCGGACCACCGATGTAGATCTCGCCGATCCCACCGTCCGGCACCTGCCGTAGGCCGTCATCGAGCAGCAGGATAGTCACCCCGACCAGGGGCCGCCCGATCGGGATGGTGTCCCGTTCGGCGTCCTCGGCGGTGACCCGGTGCGCGGTGCAGGCGGTGGTCGCCTCCGCCGGGCCGTAGAGGTTGTACAGCTCGCCCCGGAACTCGCCTTGCAACAGGTCCCGGCAGGCCGAGGGCAGGAGGACGTCACCACCGGCCTGGAGGATCCGCAGCGCGGCGAAGGCGTCCCGGTCCTCCCGGATCACCTGGTTGACGACCATAGTGGGGACGAGCATGGCGGTGATCCGCCGCCGCCGCATCTCACGCCGGAAGTCGGCGGCTAGGAGCTCGGGCACGGCCGGTAGGACGACGATCTCGGCACCCCGGTACAGCGTCGTCCACAGCTCGAAGTGGAATGCGTCGAAGGAGACGCTGGAGACCTGGCCGACACGATCGTCCGGCGCCAGCTCCGGCAGGCTCGGGTTGGTGGCGAACGAGACAATGTTCCGGTGCTCCAGCACGGTCGCCTTGGGCTGGCCAGCCGAGCCGGAGGTGAAGAGCACGCTGGCCGCCCCCGCCGGGTCGGCGTGGTCGACGGCCGTGGCCACCGGGGTGGCCTCGCTGCGGTAGGCCAGTCCCTCGAGGCCCAAGTGCGCGATGCGCTGCCACCAGTCCACGCGGGTCACCACCAACTTGCAGTCGGCGGCGACCAGCATGTGGTCGCGGCGGCCGTCCGGGTACCGAGCGTCGACGGCGACGTAGGCGGCGCCGGCCCGCAGGATGCCGAGGACGACCACCACGAGGTCCACCGATCGATCCAGGTAGAGACCCACGCGGTCCTCGGCCCCGATCCCGCGGGCCCTCAGGTCGGCCGCCAGGGCCGCCGAGCGCCGGTCGAGGTCGGCGTACGAGAGGGTGGTGTCGTCGTCGCTGACGGCGGGACGGTCCGGCCAGGTCCGCACGCTCGTGGCGAACATGCCGGTCAACGTCCGCGCGGCGGGCGATCCGGTGTCCTGGGTGGTCATTGCAGGCCTCCAACAACGGGCTGAGCAGCGGGTTGGACGAGGTGTGGCGGCGGTCGTCAGCAGCGCTGGGCCCGCAGCCACACCGCACGCGTAAGGCAGCGGACCGCCCCATTGACGGCGACGAGGACGATGATGTTGTGTAGGTCCGGGACCGTCCGTTCCCGGTCGCTGTCCCCGGTCAACTTCACCGTGTACCCCGCGCTGGCGGGCAGCTCAACCGAGGCGATCCCGTCCAGCCGGCACCGCAGCAGGTCCTGCCGGCGGAAGGCGGCGCCGACCGTCACGGCGACGGCTCGGTCCGCCCAGGTGGTGACCTCGACGGCGAGGCGGAACCGCTCACCACAGGCCACCTCGGCCGGCGCCGTGACCCGGACCGTCGCGGGGAACTCCCCGGCGCCGGAAAGGACCTCACCGCACCGGGAGCAGACCAGATAGCACAACCGGGGACCGGTGCCTGCGGCCGGCGTGACGTGGTGACGGACGGCGGTGGCGTCCCCGCACTGCGGACACTGCTCCGCGCGGTCGGCCGTACGCACCTGCCAGGGCTCCGGCCAGCCGTCGGTGAAGTGGTAGAAGGAGCGGCCGACGAGGGTCAGCTCCTGCTCGACCGCGTCGTGCTGAACGGCGACCAGTCCGGCGCGGGCCGACGCGTACGCTTCCGCCGCCTCGCGGGCCGCGGCTAGGTGCTCGGCCTCGGCCCGCTGCCTCACCGCCGTCCGCGCCGCGCGGTCGAGCGTGTTCAGCCGGTCGCCGTCGATCCGCAGGCCGATCTCGGCGAGTTCCCGCAGCCGCTGCGACCAGGGTCGGAACTCGTCCCGCCAGGGCACGTCCAGCAGCCTCGGCGCGGGGGCGACCGGACCGGCGGACCGGCCGCACGCCTCAGTCAGTGCCCAACTGGTCCTGCCGTCCGCCCGGCTCACCACTACGGGGCCGCCGGGGCGCACCGGCAGGAGGTCGGTCCCGTCGATCATCATCGCTGCGAGGCCGGTGGGGATCTCCGCTGTCCCCTCTGCCGATGCCGTCAGGCGGGCGTGTCTAGCCGCGGGCACCGGCGCCAGGCCGGCGTCGCCGAAGAGAACCAGCCGGCCCATGCCCGCCGGGTCCGCCGCGATCGCCTGGTTGACCTCGGCCAGCGCCGTGCCGAGCGGCAGGCCGGCGCGGAGCAGCCCTCGCAGCAATGGCGCCGCCCATGAGCTGCCGCCGCGGGTACCCACGGCGCAGACCACGGCGAGCGTGGAGCCGGCGAGCATGGTCAGCGGGATCGACACGTTGGTGCGCACCGCGCCGTCGCCGCTGGCCGCGGTGCGGCAGCTGTCCAGCAGCGCGAAGGCCGCGAGAATCTCTGCGGCGCGCAGGTGGTCGCGGATCTTTTGGGGATATCTGCAGCATTGCTGGCTCTGCTGGCAGGCGGTGAGATGCCCCGACCATCGGTCCGGCCGGACCGGCTCGACGGGCAGCAGGGCCCGTTCGTCGAGCCGGCCGCAGATCGTCCCGTCCGGCAGGCTCATAGAGCAGTTCCGGGCGTGTGCGCGGCCGGCGAGGATGGCGACCCCCTTCCGCGTGGCCGCCCTTAGCCCGGCCAACGTGACGTCGAGCCCGGCCAGTCGGTCCGGCCCACCGTCGTCGGCGAGCGTGTCGAAGGAGAGGTCGGCCGACCCGGCGGCCACGGTCGGCCCGTGCAGAAGCGTGCGCGCGGCGAGCCCGCTGGCCGTGGCTGGGTCCCGGGCCACGAAGAGTCCGAGTCGGGCGTCGGTAGGCAGTGAAGCGAGCACCGCCGAGGTCACGCCGTCGACGGCGCCCACCACGGTGACCGGGACGTTCGTGCTGAGCCGGACCGCCTCGGCGAGGGTGGCGCGCCGCATCGGCCGGCCCGATCCGCGGGCGAGCACCCGGGCGATGGGTTCGTACTCGTCCTCGGTCACCAGCACCTCGCCATGCCAGGCGCGCGGGTCCGGGGTCGGTGTCGCCGGCCCGGGGACCACCGTGGACGGTCTCTCCGGCGAAGCCAGGACCGGCACGAAGGCGAGGTCGGACTCCACGCGCTGCGCTAGCGCGGCGTAAGACTGCGGATCGGCGACCGTCATAACGCGGCCGGCGTGGGATAAGATGTTCACGTCGGGATGACCGTTCATTCGCGGCCCTCTGGGTATGTCGGATGGTCGGAGAGGCGCTCGCCGCCAGTCAGGACCTGTCGCAGTTCGACAAACGCCTCCAAATCCTCGTCCACCAACATGCCGAAATGGGAGCCGGTCATCCACACCGAATCGTCTCCGTCTGCGATCATCCGACGAAGGGAGTCACTGGTCAGCATCGACTCGTCCCTGAAAACCGAAGTGCCGCCGGTAAGCAGCAAAGACCACAATTCCGGGGTCAATCTATTCCACGGCAGTGGCGCCCACTGCGGCATCGCCGTTGAAGGTCGGAAGGTCCCGTGGAAGGTGCCGGACTCGAATAGCCGCGTTCCCGCTTGATGGGGAGACAACACGGCGCCGTTTTCACTCAACAATAACGGCTCCATCGTGGAATTTGAAAACTGCCGACCGGTTCGGCGAAAGTGGCATCCCGCCGATCTGCCCGCAACCCTCAACGATCCGGACTGAATCGCCTCTCCCTGCCGACTAAGAGGCATTAGTGACCACATCGCGTTGAATTTAGCTTTCCGCGTCTCGGCCAATGTCCGTGAGCAATTCAACCAACATGCAAGTGGCCGTATCGCAGCCTCATTCAGCCGGAGGTGGCCGATGGTTCGACGCTACGGAGCGCTACCGCTGGACCGAGTTCTTGGCCACTCCATCCATGCCGCTAGAATGATGCCGATCGCTCGACAGTCCTCCGAGGACGTCCTCGAGGTCATTAATATCACCGGCAACCCTCCCCGCTGACGGCTTCCCAGCCGGAACCCGATCCATCGTCCGCCGCGAACGACCGTAGGTTCACGGCAACATAGAAGCCTTACGATTACTCCTTATCTGCATCATGGACGTCATGGAAGGATCTTGTCAAGGTCCATGTCGATGGGCGCCGATCATGATCAAGGTGGATCATTGATCGCCTATCTGCGATGCGCAGTCGACCTGCATCGATCCACCTTGAGTGGTCAGCAAGTCTCAGACGCAGATGATTCCGGTGGATCTTGCGCATACTGCGCGAGCGGTTCCATCCCAGGGTCTGTGGAGCTAACGGTGTTTCCGGCCTGACGTGCCGGGCGTTGTGCCTGGTGAGGAGGGTGCCGTGACAGGGCACCGGCAAAGTCGTAACGGCGTCCGACTTGTGAGGCTTGGCGTGGAAGCGCCGTTGCTGGTGGCAGCAAGACGGGCATGACCTGTTCGGAAGATCATCAAGGGTCCTACGCCATGCTGATCGTTCGAAGTGAGTCATGCCCGCGCTGCCATCAGCGCTGATCTCGTCTTGGCCCACGCACCGACTCTGACCGTGCCGGAAACCGCTGGTGGGCTGCCCGCGGCGCTCGCCGGTCTGCCCGATCCACGGGCCCGCCGAGGTGGTCGGCACCGGCTGACGGTCGTGGTCACCGCAGCGGTGTGCGCCGTGGTCGCCGGCTACCGCTCCTACACTGCGATCGCCGAGTGGGTCGCCGATGTTCCGGCCGCAACGGCTCTCGCCCTGGGCATGACCCCGGATCAGCGGCCGTCGGAGGCGATGATCCGTCGGCTGTTGCAGGCCCTGGACCCGCAGTTGCTGACCGCCGCGATCGGCGTCTGGCTCGCCAGCCGGACCGCCACCGCTGCCTCGACGACCCCGCAGGCGATCGCCGTCGACGGTAAGACCCTGCGCGGCTCCCGCACCACCGACACCGCAGCTCGGCACGTGATGACCGCCTGCGACCAGACCACCGGTGTGGTCCTGGCCGGCATCGACGTCGACGGCCACACCAGATTCCAGCCGCTGCTCGACCAGATCAACGACCTGCGCGACACCGTCATCACCGCCGACGCCCTGCACTGCCAACGCGAGCACGTGACCTATCTCGCCGAACGCGGCGCGCACTGGATCCTGGATCCTGACCGTCAAAGGCAACCAGCCCCACCTACACACCCAGCTCACCACGCTGGCCCTGGCGGGCAGTCCCCGACGCCGCCCACGACACCGACTGCGGACACGGCCGCCGCGAGATCCGCAGCTGCAAGATCCTCACGATCTCCACCGGCATCGACTTCCCCGACGCCGCCCAAGCCATCCAGATCCGCCGCCGCAGACGCCGCCTGGACCAGCCGAAACGCTTCACCACCGAAACCATCTACGCCATCACCGACCTACGCGTGCACCAGACGAGACCGGCACAACTGGCCAGTCAGACCTGGCCGAACTGGTCGGTCGACACCGGGCTGCAAGAACCTGCCGCACGGCACGACAGCAAAGCCTGACCGAGTCCAGCGTCGCAGACCGGTGGGCCAGCCACCTCAAGCCCAGCGGCCCAGGCATGCTCGCCGGCCTCGGTTACCTGGGCAACCCGCGGTGATCGGTCTTGGATTGGGCCACCAACGTGACCGCGGTTTGGCGCCGACCGGTCCTGCCGCTCGCCTCGGCGGCGCCTAGTACTCCAGCCGCAGCTGGTGGATTCGGTGTCTTCGCTGGTAGTGGGCCCGTTTGGCGCGGTATTGGTGTCGGCGTCGCCATCGTGACCATCGATGTATGTGGTCGAAGGGTGGGGTGGTGGTGATCAGGTGTGCCAGGAGACGGCGGACCTCGCCGAGGCTGAGGGGCACGAGCTGTTCATGATCAGGTTCCGGGTCTCCCTTTTCGTTTGGGCGGTGGTGACGGCGAGGTAGGAGTGGGCCCACAGAACGAGAGTTATGTGCCGGTACCAGGCGTCGTACCGACGCACCTGGTAGTGGTCTAGGCCGACCTCGGTCTTGGCGGTCTGGAAGCACTCCTCGATCGCCCACCGGGTGCCTGCCACCCGGATCAGATCTTCGTCGAGGGTGCCGGCGGGGCCGAAGCACAGGTAGTAGGCCAGGTCCTTGGGGTCGGTGATGCTGCGGCGGATCAGCAGCCAGTGGCCGCAGCCGTCGTCGGTGCCGGGCAAGGAGGCCACGGCCCAGTCGTAGAGTCGCGGCCCTTTGGCGCCGTCGCCGCAGCTGCGGCGTTTCCACGCCAGGACCGGCGCGTTCGCGGCGAGAACATCTGGGCGGGAGTTGCCGGCCGTGGTCGGGACCCGTTGGTTGCGGGGCACGGCCAGGACGTAACCGATGCGCTGCTGCTGCAACCACGTCCGGAACTTGGAGTCCTGCCCGTAGGCCTCGTCCGCGGTCACCCACCGCGCCGGTAGGCCGGCGGCGATGGCGCGTTCGAGCATCCGCAGCCCCAGCGCGGGCTTCGTGGCGAACCCGACACTGGCGGCGATGCCAGCTTCCGTGCGACGAGCGGGGTCGTCACACCAGCCACGGGGCAGATACAACTCCCGGTCGATTAGCGTGCGCGCGTGCGGACTGGCATAGGCCAAGAACACACCGAGCTGGCAGTTCTCCGTCCGCCCGGCCGTGCCGGAGTACTGGCGCTGCACCCCGGCCGACTTGATCCCCTTCTTCAGGAACCCGGTCTCGTCGACGATCAGCACTCCGTCGTCGTGGCCGAGGTGCTCGGACACGTAGGCGAACAGGTCATCGCGGACAGCGTCCGGGTCCCACGCGGACCGGTTCGGAACGTGTCAAGGGATTGAGGCCAGCGGGAGTTAAGCGGCCTGTCGTTCCGGTTCGGGTTTGTTGATCCAGACCTGGTTGGGCAGGTCGAGGATCTTGGGTAGGGGTTGGGTGGTGCCGAATCGT
>NZ_SMKJ01000319.1:0-7354 GCF_004348615.1 Micromonospora sp. KC207 | reverse complement strand
GCCCCGGGGGGCGGGGGCCGGCACCGGCCGGACCCGTGAGGCCCCGGCCGGACCCGTGAGGCCCCGGCCGGGGCTCCCGTGACGAGGTGGGCGGGCTCCCGCGACGACCTCGGCGGGGCCCGCGACGCCCACGGGTGGGGCTCACAGGGCCCGGGTGTCGACCGTTCCCGCGAGGGCGACCAGCTTCCCGGCCAGTTCGTCGGCGGCGGCGCGCTCGGCGCCCTTCGGCAGCGTCCAGCGCAGCACGGCGAGCCGGTCCCCGGCGGCCAGCCAGCCGACCTCGGCGACCGGCCCGTGTCCCTTGGTCGCGGCCCCGGTCCGCCGGTAGGCGACCTGACCAAGCCTGCTGACCTTCCGGGCGCCGTCGGGCTGCACGTCGGCGGTGAAGTCGGCCACGCCGATCGACGTGTCGGTGACGATGAGGGCCAGCTCGGGCAGCAGCGCCCGCTCCGCGCGCAGCACGCAGGTACGGGTGTCGTCGCGCGCGCTGGACGCCGCCACGTCGAACCGTTCCCCGGTGTGCTGCTCGACCACCCCGAAGTCGAGCAGCAGGCAGGCGCCACCGGAGGACGCCGCCGGGACGTCGACCACCACCGGCGCGCCCCGGGGCACCGCCACCCGCTCCGCCGGCTCCGTCCCGCACCCCGCCACCAGCAGCACCGTCACGCCCGCCAGGCAGATCCGACCGCGCACCCCAACCTCCGCGCTCCTCAGCGGTTCCCGCCGATGTCCGCCCGACACCGTACGGGTTGTCCGCGTCCGGTGGAAGCCCTCGGCCGGCGGTTCGCGCACCGGGCCGGAAGCCTCGGCCGCCGGTGGTCCCTGCTGGGCCGGCGGCCCTCAGTCGGCCACGTACGGACAGTGTCGACAGCCTCGCCCGCAGCAGGTGCCCCGGCGGGCCAGGAAGCCGGCGGTGAGCACGAACAGGCCGCTGTCCGGATCGGGGTAGCCGGCCTGCCCCGCCGCGAGGGCGGCGGTGTGCGCAGCGAGGATCCGCCCCCGGTGCGGATGCTCCGGAGGCAGCCGCGACGGGTGCGGCTCCGTCAACGGCCGGGCCGCCAGCGGCACCCGCTCCCCACTCACCGCCGCAGTGTAAGGAGGGGCCCCCTGTTAACGCATTCTGCATGGGAAGGGCCCCTTTTTAGGGCCTGTGTCGAAGTCGGTCACAGCCACTCGTTGATCGCGGCGATATGCACGGTGGCTTCGTAGCGCACGGCGAGTTTGTCGAAGCGGGTGGCCACCGCGCGGTTGCGTTTGAGTCGGTTGATGCCGCACTCCACGGCATGACGCTGCTTGTACCGCTCGGGGTCGAAGGCCGGTGGCCGGCCGCCCTTGGACCCCTTCTTGCGCCTGTTGGCGTCCTGGTCGGCCTTCGACGGGATGGTCGCGGCGATCCCGCGCCGGCGCAGGTAGCGACGGTTCGCCCGGGATGCCGCGTACGAGCAGCGGCGGGTCGGCCGCCGTCACGGCCGCCGCGGCCCGCAGCCGGGCGCGGCGGTGGGTGTGCTCGGGCCAGACGAGGGCGTCGAGCCAGGCGATGTCGGCGGGGTCGGTCACGTCGAGCGGGTTCAGGTCCAGCCCCGCCCGCCACGCCACTTCGGGCCGGCGGGTCGGCGGTGGGGCGCCGGTGAGCGCGCAGTCGAGGACCGGCTCCCCGGCGCCGATCCGGTGGTCGCCGTAGCGGTAGGCGTACCGGTCGGGGTAGAGGCAGAGGCCGGCGGACGCGCCGATCCAGCAGGGCGAGCGGCTGCGGTAGCACGGCGAGCACCGGCAGGAGCGCGGCGCACCGGCCGGCCTCGTTGGTCTGGGTGGCCCGGTTACGCAGCTCCGCCGCGACCGCCGGCCAGTGGGCCGCCGTGAACTCGCCGAACGCGGCCGGGTCCTCGACCGGGCCGCCGAGCAGCCGGACGACACCGAACAGCAGGTTCGGCTGCCGCTTGGCCGCCGGGAGCGCGCCGAGCAACGCGAGCAGCCGGTCGTCGCGGGCGACTGCGCGGGCCAGGCGTTCGTACGCGGGCGACACCCCGCGCGCCTCGCGGTCGGCGAACTCCACGTAGCCGGCGGCGACCGTCGCGTCCGAACCGGCCATCCGGACAGGCTAGTCGATCTGCGGGGGGGTGAGAGGGGTGCCCTTTTCTACCGCAGGCGTTAACAAGGGGCCCTTCCTTACACAACCGTCGAGCCCCGGGCGCGGGCGCGCCCGGGGCTCGACGGTGTGTGCACTCAGCTACAACCGCTGGTCGATCCGCAGCCCTCGCAGACGTAGCAGCTGCCGGCCGGGCGCATCTTCGTGCCGCAGGTGAAGCAGAGCGGCGCGTCGGCGGCCTTGCTGATCACAGCCTCCAGCAGCTCCGTGCTGGAGCCGACCGACGGGGCCGGCTTGGCGGCGGCGACGTCGGCGACCTCCCGGGCCGGCTGGGCTACCGCCCCGGCCGTGGCCTCCACGCCCGTCCTCGGCTCGGGCGCCTCGACGGGGGCGGACGAGGCCATCGCGGTGAGGTCCGCACCGCTGACCGTCGCGCTCTCCGCCTCCGCCTCGGCCCGTAGCTGGGCGGCCCGCTCCTTGGCGGTGAAGATGCCCAGCTCGGCGCGGCGCTCGTACGGCAGGAAGTCCAGGGCCAGGCGACGGAAGATGTAGTCCATCACCGAGGCGGCCATCCGCACGTCCGGGTCGTCGGTCATGCCGGCCGGCTCGAAGCGCATGTTGGTGAACTTGCTGACGTACGTCTCCAGCGGGACGCCGTACTGGAGGCCGATGGAGATGGCCACCGAGAAGGCGTCCATCACGCCGGCCAGGGTCGAGCCCTGCTTCGACATCTTGAGGAAGACCTCGCCGAGGCCGTCGTCCGGGTAGGACGACGCGGTGAGGTACCCCTCGGCCCCGCCGACGGAGAAGCTGACCGTCTGGGACGGGCGCTTCTTCGGCAGCCGCTTGCGCACCGGGCGGTACTCGACGACCTTCTCGACGACCTTCTCGACGGCGGCGGCCTCGACCGCGGCCTCCACGGCCGCCTCGACGACGGCCTTGTTCGGCTTGGCCACCGACAGCGGCTGGCCGACCTTGCAGTTGTCCCGGTAGATCGCGAGGGCCTTGAGACCGAGCTTCCAGCCCTCGAAGTAGATCTTCTCGACGTCCTCGACGGTCGCCTGCTCGGGCATGTTGACCGTCTTGGAGATGGCGCCGGAGATGAACGGCTGGACGGCCGCCATCATCCGCACGTGGCCCATCGGCGCGATGGACCGTTCGCCCATGGCGCAGTCGAAGACCGGGTAGTGCTCCGGCTTGAGGCCGGGGGCGTCCACCACGTGACCGTGGTCGGCGATGTGCTCGACGATCGCCTCGACCTGCTCCTCGGGGTAGCCGAGGCTGCGCAGGGCGCGCGGTACGGTCTGGTTGACGATCTGCATCGAGCCGCCGCCGACCAGCTTCTTGAACTTGACCAGCGCCAGGTCCGGCTCGACGCCGGTGGTGTCGCAGTCCATCATCAGGCCGATGGTTCCGGTCGGAGCGAGTACCGAGGCCTGCGAGTTGCGCCAGCCGTACCTGTCGCCGACCTTGTTGCCCTGGGTCCACTGCTTCGTGGCCTCCCGCTGGATGGCGGTGGCCACGGCGCCGGCCGGCTTGATCGCGTCGTTGGCGGCGGCGTGCTTGCGCATGACCCGCTTGTGCGGCTCGGCGTTGCGGGCGTAGCCGTCGTACGCGCCGACGATGCCGGCCAGCTCGGCCGAGCGGCGGTACGCCGTGCCGGTCATCAGCGAGGTGATGGCGGCGGCGACGGAGCGGCCCTGCTCCGAGTCGTACGGCAGGCCGGAGGCCATCAGCAGCGCGCCGAGGTTGGCGTACCCGATGCCGAGCTGACGGTAGGCGCGGGTGGTCTCGCCGATCTTCTCGGTCGGGAAGTCGGCGAAGCAGATCGAGATGTCCATCGCGGTGATGACGAACTCGACCGACCGGACGAACTTCTCCACCTCGAACCCGCCGTCGGCGCGGAGGAACTTCATCAGGTTCAGCGAGGCCAGGTTGCACGAGGAGTTGTCCAGGTGCAGATACTCACTACACGGGTTGGATGCGGTGATCCGCCCGGTTTCCGGGCAGGTGTGCCAGTCGTTGATGATGTCGTCGTACTGCAGGCCGGGGTCGGCGCACTCCCAGGCGGCCTGGGCGATGGTGCGGAACAGCTTCTTGGCGTCGATGGTCTCGATGGTCTGCCCGTCGAGCCGGCCGCGCAGGTCGAAGCCGCCGCCGTTCTCCACGGCCGACATGAACTCGTCGGAGACGCGCACCGAGTTGTTGGCGTTCTGGTACTGCACGCTGACGATGTCGTTGCCGCCGAGGTCCATGTCGAAGCCGGCGTCCCGCAGCGCGCGGATCTTGTCCTCCTCGCGCGCCTTGGTGATCACGAACTCCTCGATGTCCGGGTGGTCGACGTCGAGGATGACCATCTTCGCCGCGCGCCGGGTGGCGCCGCCGGACTTGATCGTGCCGGCGGAGGCGTCCGCGCCGCGCATGAAGCTGACCGGGCCGGAGGCGGTGCCGCCGGAGGAGAGCAACTCCCGGGAGGAGCGGATCCGGGACAGGTTGACCCCGGAGCCGGAGCCGCCCTTGAAGATCAGCCCCTCCTCCTTGTACCAGTCGAGGATCGAATCCATCGAATCATCCACGGACAGGATGAAGCACGCGGAAACCTGCTGGGGCGAGGGCGTGCCGACGTTGAACCAGACCGGCGAGTTGAAGCTGAACACCTGGTGCAGCAGCATCCAGGTCAGCTCGTGGGCGAACACCTCGGCGTCGGCCGGGGTGGCGAAGTAGCCGTGCTCCTCGCCGGCGGCGCGGTAGGTGCTGACCACCCGGTCGATGAGCTGCCGCAGCGACCACTCCCGTTCCGGGGTGCCCACCGCACCACGGAAGTACTTGGTGGTGACGATGTTGGCCGCGTTGACGCTCCAGGACTCGGGGAACTCCACCCCGCGCTGCTCGAAGTTGATCGAGCCGTCCCGCCAGTTCGTCATCACGACGTCGCGTCGCTCCCACGACACCTCGTCGTAGGGGTGGACCCCGTCGGTCGTCCACACCCGCTCGATCTTCAGACCGGTGCTGGCCTTCGTCCGCGTCCGGCTGGCTGTCACGCCGTCCCCCGCCATCTCATCCGCCCCCTCGTCTGCGCGGTCACCCGCCGCGCGTCCAACTGTCAGAAACCAGGAAAAATCAATTGGTACGGCCGGCGGCCCCCGCCGCGGCCACCCCGTCGCCGGCACCGGCGCCCTCCCGGGCGCGGGCGGCGGCCCGCAGGGTCTCGATCTCGCGCTCGAAGTCCGCCAGCGAGTCGAACGAGCGGTAGACGCTGGCGAAGCGCAGGTACGCGACCTCGTCCAGGTCCCGCAGCGGGCCCAGGATCGCCAGGCCCACGTCGTGGCTGGGGATCTCGGCGGCCCCCTTGGCCCGGATGGTCTCCTCGACCTTCTGGGCGAGCAGGGCGATCGAGTCCTCGTCGACCGGCCGCCCCTGGCACGCCTTGCGCACCCCGCCGATGATCTTGATGCGGCTGAACGGCTCGGTCACCCCGCTGCGCTTGACCACCGCGAGCACCGCCTCCTCGACGGTGGTGAACCGCTTGCCACACTCGGGGCAGGACCGCCGCCGGCGGATCAGCTGGCCGTCGTCGGCCTCCCGCGAGTCGACGACCCGGGAGTCGGCGTGTCGGCAGTACGGGCACCGCATCGCCTGACCTCCTTCATCGACGGGCGGGCCGACAGCCATCCCCGGGCACGCGGAACCGCGGCGCCGGCCCCGCCCGGGGGCCGCCACCGGGTGCGGTAGCGGGGAGTGCGGTCGGTAGTCGAACCCAACCTGTAGGCGACTTACGCCAGTGTGACTACTACATCTAGGGGTCGACCGTATGCGTCCGGCGGACCGTGGTCAAGTTCGCCGGCGTGTCCGGCGCGTCACCAGGATCACGTCATCACCCCGCGCTCCCAAAGCCGCCGAAAGCCCCAACGCGACATGCCTCCCCCCGGTCACGCCCCGCCACCCGAACGGGACCGACCGCCACGGAGCGGGCGGCGCGGCGTCAGGAAACAGCGCGGCGGTCGAACTGACGTTCGAATGCGCGTACCATCTACCAGAACAGGCGTTCGGGTTTCCCGCTTTCCGGCCCCGACACGCCAGCGAAGGTCGTACAGATGTTTGAAAATGACCGATCCCACCTATACGGTCGAGAACAACCGGGCCGGCGAGCACGCGGACCGGCCACCGAGGCAACCCGCGCGGCTCGCCGCACGCCCACGGGCCGCCGGGCAACCAGCGCCGACCAGGGAGGACGGACGTGACCGAGGACCGGGCCAGCTGGCCGAAGAACCCGCAGCAGAGCACCGAGGCGGGTCCACCGGCCAGACGCCCCCGCGCCGCGCGCAGCCGGGCCGCTCAGCCGGCCGTGCGCCCGGTCACTCCGGTGGTCAGCAGCTTCCCCGACCCGGCCACGGTCGACCTCACCACCCGGCAGCGCCGCATCCTGGAGTTCATCCGCACCTGGGTCGAACGGCACGGGTACCCGCCGAGCGTGCGGGAGATCGGCGAGGCCGTCGGCCTCGTCTCCCCGTCCAGCGTCGCCTACCAGCTCAAGGAGCTGGAGAAGAAGGGCTTTCTGCGGCGGGACCCGAACCGCCCGCGTGCCGTGGACGTCCGGGCCCCCAACGAGACGCTCGACGACGAGGCGAGCCGTTCCCAGCGCCCCGCACCGGCGTACGTGCCGATGCTCGGCCGGATCGCCGCCGGTGGCCCCATCCTCGCCGAGCAGGCGGTGGAGGACGTCTTCCCCCTGCCCCGTGAGCTGGTGGGCGAGGGCGAGGTCTTCATGCTCCAGGTCAAGGGCGACTCGATGCTCGACGCCGCGATCTGCGACGGCGACTGGGTGGTGGTCCGGCAGCAGCCGACCGCCGATGCCGGCGACATCGTCGCCGCCATGCTCGACGGCGAGGCGACCGTGAAGACCTACCGCCGCCGGGACGGCCACGTCTGGCTGATGCCGCAGAACCCGGCCTTCGACCCGATTCCCGGCGACGACGCCACCATCATGGGCCGGGTCGTCGCCGTCCTGCGCCGCATCTGACCGCCGCCGCGGACCGCTCAGGCGCTGATCCACCAGCGGAGCTTGAGCGGCCTGCCCGGCCGGTCGACCGTCGGTGCCCGCAGGTCAGTACCGGTCGCCCCGGTACTCGCGACCGCCGCCGGGCGGCTGACCGTAGCCGCCGCGCTCGTCGCCGGGCCCACCGGCGCCGCGCCGACCCCCGCGCGGGTCCCGGGGGGCCTGTCCCCGCCGGGGCGGCTCGGCTCGCCCGCCGCCGTACACCCCACCAC
>NZ_SMKJ01000318.1:0-7373 GCF_004348615.1 Micromonospora sp. KC207 | reverse complement strand
GGACGGGCGGGGGCCGGAGCCGTTCCCTGGTCACGCCCGGCTCCGGGACTCGGGCACCCCTGGCCAGGTCGACACGCTGAGTAGTCCTCGGGTGGTCATGGTGTAGCGGATGGTGCGGAATCCGACCCCCACGCGATCCGCCGCACCGGCGGCCGGGCACAGCGCTCGATCGACGACGGCCCCCCGTCGACGGAAGAGCAATTCGGACCTATACCCCTGAAGCATCCCAGCACCTCGACCGAACGGGCCAGCAACTTTCGGCCCCTCGACACCGCGACGGGGGCCACCGTACGCCCGCGAGCGGCGACACGGGGGATCGATCCCCACCATCCGCGATCGCCACCATTCCTTACCGAGAGTATTGGAACGAATTGCCTCTGTTGCAGCACCAGGTGTCAGCTTATGCTCGCCCCTTAAGTACGGCGCAACCCCCAGCGTGGGGCGTCGGAGCCCGCAGAAGACGACGATGCACGACTCTTAGAAGATCAGCACAGGTAAATGCAGCGGCAACGCGAAAGGTCCGCTTGAGTTGATCCGGCCGCGTTGCCGCACGCCCGGAGACGGTGGGTGCGCCCCCGCCCGGTCGCCAGCGAGGAGGCGCGGCGTTGCGAACACGGCATCCCGGCCGATGGATGATCTTACTGGTCATGGTCCTGACCGCCGCGCCGACGGCCGCCTGCGGCACGGAGCCCGAGGCCACCGCACGCCCCCTCGCGGCAGCAGGGTCGAGCGCCGCCCCGACCCATTCCGCCGCCGAGGAACGGGCGGCCCGCGAGGCGGCGCTCGCCGCCTATTCCGGATATCTCGCAGCGTCCCAGGCGGCGAGCCGACGCAGCGATCCGCGCCACCCGGAACTGGTCAGATTCCTGGCCGATCCGTTGCTGACCAGGGTCCGACTGGTAATTCGCGATGCGAAGGAGCACGGTGCCGTGCGTACCGGAACGTTCGTCTCCGACCCCACCGTCACCTCGGTGAACCTAAACTCCGTCCCGGCCACCGTGGACATCCAGGACTGCCTGGACACCACCGGCTACCGGCTGGTCTACGCCAAGACCAAACGGGTGGTGCCCGGCTCGGGGGGCAGCCGGCACCTGGCCACCGCGACGGCCACCCGGTACCCGGACGGCCGCTGGCTGATCAGCTACGGCGCCGGCCACGAGGACCAGCCGTGCTGACCCGGCGGGGCCGCGGCGGTACGGGTCCCGCCACCCGGCCCGCGCGGCTGCTCGCCGCGATCGGCCTGGCCCTCCTGCTCGCCGTGGCGGCGGCCCCGCCCGCCGCCACCGTGACGGCGGCCCGGGAGGGCGGGATCGAGTGCCCCATCGGCCAGAACGACTGCGACGTCTGGGACGACGACCCGGGCACGCCGGGCAACCCGGGCAGTCCCGGCGGCGGGGATCCCGGCGACGGCGAGTCCGGCGGGGGCGGCAAGTGCCAGTGGAACGGCAAGGTCATCCCCTGCTACGACAACGTCCTCGGCTGGTTCAACAACGGCGACGGCTGCTACTACAAGCTGGCGGAGCCGCAGCCCGAGGGCACCCCCGAGGGCCAGCAGTGGTACGTGGCCACCTGCAACGGCGGCGACCTCGGCAGCCAGCGCCCCGTCCTGCTGGACGCCCCGCCGCCCGGCTACGGCACCCCGCCCGACCCGGAGGAGCTGGCCCGCCGGGCGCTCGCCTCGATCTCGCTGCTGCCGCCCCGGGTGGCCGTCGCCCCCCGCAAGGACGTCGGCCCCGGGCTGGTCGGCCTGCCGGTGTGGATGTGGGCGAGCCCGGGTCGGAACTACTTCGGCCCGCTGCGCGCCTCGGCCTCCGACCGGGGCCTGACGGTGAGCATCACCGCGACCGTCGACAAGATCGTGTGGGACATGGGCAACGGCGACAAGGTGTCCTGCGGCGACGTCCCCGGCACCCCGTACGACCCGAAGGGCCCCGACGCCGGCCGTCCCTCCCCCGACTGCGGCTACCACGGCGGATACGCGAAGGCCAGCACGTACGACGTCGGCGCCACCACCCACTGGACCGTCCGCTGGTCCGCCAGCAACGACGCCAGCGGCCAGATACCCCAGACCCGGACCAGCGGCACCGTCCAGATCCAGATCGACGAACTCCAGGTGGTGACGCGGTGAGTCTCGCTACGCGCAACGGGACCGGGCAACCGGTGGACGCTCCCGTCGCCCCGCCCCGGGTGGTCCGGCAGCGGCGCGTCCGGCCCGGCCTGCTCGGCCTCGCCGTGCTGCTGATCGCCCTCGGCGGCCTCGGCGCGGCGTTCGCGGTCACCTCCGTCCGGGCCACCGGCAGCTACCTGGCGGTCGCCCGCCCGGTCGAGGTGGGCCGGACGTTGGGCGCGGACGACCTGGTCACCGTGCAGGTTGCCGGCGGCCAGGGGCTGCGGCCGGTGCCGGCGGCGCAGCTCGACGACGTGGTCGGCATGCGGGCCGCCGTCGCCCTCACCCCGGGCACCCTGCTGACCCTCGGCCAGCTCACCGACGACCCGCTGCTCGGCCCCGGCCAGCAGCAACTCGCGCTCGACCTCGCCCCGGGCCGGGTGCCGGCGAAGCGGCTGCACCCCGGCGACCGGGTGCTGCTGGTCAGCACCCCGGACCGCAGCACGAACGGGCAGCCTGCCACCAGCACCCGGTTCGAGGCGACCGTGATCGACACGGCGACCCCCAGCACCAGCAGCGTGGTGGTCTACGTCGCGCTCACCGCCCGGGACGTGCCCGCCGTGGTAGCGCTCGCCGCCCAGAGCCGGATCGCGGTCGTGCTGACCCGGGCGGCCTGAGCATGGCGATCATCGCGCTGGTCTCGGCCAAGGGCTCGCCGGGCGTCACCGCGTCCGCCCTCGCCTGCGCCCTGACCTGGCACCGGCGGCTGATCCTCGCCGAGTGCGACCCGTCCGGCGGCTCGATCCTCGCCGGCTATCTGGGCGGGGCGCTGGACGGCCCCCGGGGCATCGGCGAGCTGGCCGTCGGGGAGCTGCGCGACGGCAGCCTGGAGACCGCGTTCTGGTCGCAACTGGTCGACCTGGACGCCCCGCGCCGGGAACGGCTGCTGCTGCCCGGCGTCGTGGACCCGGCCCAGGCCGGCAGCGTCGCCCCGCTCTGGCAGCGGTTCACCGACTTCTTCCTCGACCTGGAGCACGGCGACCCCCCGTACGACGTGCTGGTCGACTGCGGCCGGCTCCAGGTCGCCGGCCCGCCGTGGCCGATCCTGCGCGCCGCCGCCGTGGTCCTCCTGGTCACCCGGGCGCGGCTACCCGACCTCTCCGCCACCCAGGCCATGGTCCGGGCGATCGAGCGGGACTTCACCGAGCACCGGGTGTCGCAGGGCACGCTGCGGCTGCTGCCGGTCGGTGACGGCCACGGGCGGGGCGAGATCAGCAAGGCGCTGCGGCTGCCGGTGATCGCGCGGCTGCCGGACGACCCGCGTACCGCTGAGGTGCTGACCCTCGGTGGGACCGTGCGGGCCGGACGGCCGCTCATGCGCGCGGCCGGCGCCCTGGAGGTGCCGGTCCGGGCGCTGCTGGACCGCCGCCGGGCCAGGCTGGCCTGGCCGGTCACCCAGGGGGTGCCGGGTGCGGTTTGAGCCGGTTTCACACGACCCCCGGGTGGCGCGGCAGGCCGGCGCGACGTCGATCGCGCCGCCGCTGCCCGGCGCGCCGAACGGCGGCCATCCGCAGCCCGCGCCGAACGGCGGCCATGCGCAGCCCGCGCCGCACGGCGGTCACCAGCAGCCCGCGCCGCCGGTGGGGGCCGCGCCGCCGCCCGTCGCGCCAGTGCCGCCCCGGCCCCGGGTCGACTTCGCGGTGGTACGGGAGCTGCGTCGGGAGCTCAGCGAGCGGCTCACCCTGTGGCAGCGCGGCCGGGAGTTCGACGCCGACGCCGAAGACGTCGAGCGGGCCCGGCTCGCCGTCGCGGTGGTCGCCGAGTACGCCGACGCGGTCCGCCGGGCCGGCACCCCGATGGCCGCCGGGGAGGAGCGGCTGCTGCTCGACCAGGTGACCGCCGAGCTGGTCGGCCTGGGGCGGCTCCAGACGCTGCTGGTCGACGGCACCATCGAGGAGGTGCACATCCTCGGCTGCGACCAGGTGCGCATCACCCGGCACGGCGGCGGGGTCGACTGGGCCGAACCGATCGCCGACAGCGACGACGAGCTGGTGGAGATCCTCCAGGCTGCGGCGCGGCGGGCCGGGGCTACCGAGCGGTCGCTGTCCACCTCGAAGCCGACCCTGGACCTGCAACTTCCCGACGGCAGCCGGCTGGCCGCAGTGTTCCTGGTCAGCCACCGCCCGTACGCGGTGATCCGCAAGCACAACACCCTCGAGGTGAGTCTCGACGACATCGCCGGTGGCCGGGGCGACCTGGACGAGATGATCGACCCGCTGCTACGCGACTTCCTCCGGGCGTCCATGCGGGCCGGGCTGAACATCATGGTCGCGGGGCTGGCCGGGGCGGGGAAGACCACCGTCATCCGGGCGTTGATGGACGAGATCCCGGCCGACGAGCCGTACGTGCTGCTGGAGGAGAGCCGGGAGCTGCTGCCCACCCGCCGGGGGCACAAGCACCGGGCGGTGATGAGCTTCGAGGCCCGGGAGGGGCACGGCGAGCGCGGGCTGGACGGCCGGCCGGCCGGCGAGGTGAGCATCGCCGACCTGATCCCCGTCTCGCTGCGGATGGGCGTGCTGCGGATCATCGTCGGCGAGGTGCGGTCCCGGGAGATCGTGCCGATGCTCCAGGCCATGACCACCAGCCGGGGGTCGATGTGCACCATCCACGCCCGTTCCCCGGGCGGGGTGGGCGAGCGGATCGTCGAGCTGGCGCTCTCCCACGGCCGGGAGATGACCGTCGACCAGGCCCGCCGGATGGCCGGCAACGCCCTCGACCTGATCGTCTACGTCACCGTGGAGGACGAGACCGCGATCGGCGGACGCAAGCACCGCTTCGTCTCCCACGTGGAGGAGGTCATCGGCGTCGGCGAGGGCAGCCGGATCACCACCACCACCGTCTTCGGCCCCGGCCCGGACGGCCGGGCCGTCCCCCGGCACCTGCCGGAGCGCGTCCGCGACCAGTTGCTGCGGGTGGGCTACGACGCCCGGCTGCTGGGCCGCTGGATCGAGGCCGGCGCCGGGGCCTGGCGGCGGCCCCGGCACACCCGGCTCGGCGCGAGGGCGGTGGCCCGGTGACCGCGAACATCGAGCTGGTGGCCGTGGTCTCCGGCGCGGCGTGCGTGGCCGGCCTGGTGCTGGCCGTCGTGGCGATGGTCGGCACCACCCGGCCGGCCGGCCCGGCACCGGGCACGGGGCCCGGCGGAGGGCTGAGCCGGCTCTGGCTCGGCTCCGGCACGCCCCGTCAGCGGCGCAACCATCAGGTCCTGCTCGGCGGGGCGGTGCTGGCCGGCGCGGTGGCGTTCCTGCTCACCGGGCTGCCGGTGGTCGGCCTGCTGGTCGCCGTGGCGGTGCCCGGCGCGCCGTGGCTGTTCTCCGTGGGCGGGGCCGAGCAGCAGGCCATCGCCCGCATCGAGGCGGTCGGGGAGTGGACCCGCCGGCTCAAGGACGTCTCGTCCACCGGCCAGGGCCTCCAGCAGGCCATCCTCGGCACGCTCGCCACCGCCCCCGAGGAGATCGAGGAGGAGGTACGGCTGCTCGCCGCCCGCCTCCAGGCCGGCTGGCTCGCGAAGTCCGCGCTGCTCGCGTTCGCCGACGAGATCGGTGACCCGGTGTGCGATCAGGTGGTGGCGGCGCTGATCCTGCACCTGTCCGACCGCGGCGAGCGGCTCGGTGACGTGCTCGGCTCGATCGCGGGAGCCGCCGCCGCCGAGGTCGCCACCCGGCGGGAGATCGAGGCGAAGCGTACCCAGCCGCGCTTCGCGGTCCGCTTCCTCACCGGGATGACCCTGCTGACCCTGGCGTACGGACTGGTCAACACCGACTACATCCGCCCGTACGGCACGCCGTTCGGGCAGCTCGTGATGCTCGTGCTCGGCTCGGCGTTCGTCGCGCTGCTGGCCTGGGTGCGGGCGATGAGCCAGCCGCCCCGGCCGGCGCGTTTCCTGCCCGCCCCCAACCTGTCGGAGGTGATCGGGTGAACGTGGGGAGTGCGTCATCGAGCTTCCCGGCTGGTCCCGGCGGGCCCGCACACCGGCGGGCTGAGGACGGAGGGCGGCACCGGTGATCCTCAACTGGCACCTGACCCTGGCCGTCGGCGGCGGCGCGGCGGTGGGACTCGGGCTGTTCCTGCTGGTCCGGGAGGCGCTGCCGGCCGCACCCGCGCTCGGCCCCGCCCTGCGCCGGCTGCACCAGCCGCCGGGCACCGGCCGGGCCGCCACGGGGCGCAGGCTCGACTGGATCGGCGGGTTCGCCCGCTGGCTGAGCCCGCCGCACCGGCAGCTCGCCCTGCTCGAACGCACCCCCGAGCAGTACGCCCTGTCCGTGCTGCTCTCCGCCCTGGTGGGGCTGGTGACCCCGGCCTTCGTCGGCGCGGTGCTCTTCCTCGGCGGCGTGTCCGTGCCGCTGACCGTGCCGCTGGTGGGCAGCATCGGCATGGCGTTCGTCGCCGCCCTGGTGGCGCACCGCAGCGTGCTGGCCCGGGCCGACGCCGCCCGGGACGAGTTCCGCCAGGCGGTCTGCACCTACCTGGATCTGGTGGCGTTGCAGCTCTCGGCCGCGCACGGCCCGGTGCAGGCCCTGGAGCGGGCCGCCGCGGTCTGCGACGGCTGGGTCTTCGACCGGATCCGGGAGTCGCTGCGGATCGCCCAGATGCAGATGCACTCGCCCTGGGACGAGCTGCGCGAGCTGGCCGACCGGATCGGCATCCCGGAGCTGGGCGACGTCGGGGCGATCATGCGCTCGTCCGGCAGCGAGGGCGCGCAGGTGCACGAGACGCTGCGCAGCCGGGCCGACTCCCTGCGCGACCAGATCCGCACCGACAATTTGGCCCGCGCCGAGGCGGTCACCAGCCGGCTGGACATCCCGGGCTCCCTGCTGGTCTTCGTGCTGCTCGGCTTCGCCGTCTACCCCTTCATCGCCCGGTTGTGAACCCCTCCCCTTCGAAGGAGCACGTCATGCACCTCATCGCCTACCTGCACGTCGCGCTGACGACACGGCTGGCCGAGCTGCGCCGCGACGGCGAGCGCGGCGACAGCCCCGTCCCCACCGCGGTGATCATCTTTGGGCTGGTCGCCGTGGCGATCGCCGTCACCGGGTTCGCCCTGACCAAAGCCAGCGACTGGATGGAAGCCATCCCGGGCCCCGACGAAGCGGAGTGATGGACCGCCCCGCGCGCGTGGACCGGAGCCGGTCGGCACCCGCCGATCGGCCCGCCAGCCTGCGCCGCCCGGGGCGGCCCCGCGCCGGCGTACGGCTCGGCCAGGGGG
>NZ_SMKJ01000317.1:0-7376 GCF_004348615.1 Micromonospora sp. KC207 | reverse complement strand
CGCGTCCCGGGCCGGGGGCCCGCGTCCCGGGCCGGGGGCTGGGGTCCCCGGCGCGGGTCCATCACGTCCCGCGCCGGTGCCGGAGACTGCCTGCGGTGCCTATGGAACTGCCCCGGATGTGCGACCAGAGGCTGGTCCCGGCGCGTGCCGTGGGGTCGTCTGCGTGGATGGCACCGCCAGGCGGTGACCGGTCGCGGAGCGAACCCCGGCCGCCCGGTGCGCGCTGCGGGTTGGGCCGTGCTGCGGGTTGTGGGCCGTGCTGCGGGTTGGGCCGTGCTGCGGGTTGGGCCGTGCTGCGGGTTGGGCCGTGCTGCCGGCCGAGGACGCAGCCCGGTAGCACAAGCGGGGCAGCTCCATAGGGGCCGAGACAGACGGGTGCCGCCGCGATCGACGCGTAACTGGGCGGGGCGGGCGAGTTTCCCGCTGACCCCACCCCACCCGTCACCGACGCGGGCGGCGAGGCCGCCGGCCCCGGGCGCGCCGGCGGCCGGACCGACCCGGCCGCGCCGGACGACCGGACAACCCGGAGGACGGGACGATCAATGACCGGACCTTGGACAGTTGGTGTGACCGGGAATCGCCAACCGTCCAAGGTTGACCGGTCAGTGCGCGTGCGCCTCGCGGATCTTGGCCCATGACTTCGGCTCGGCGGGGGCGGCAGCGCGGGCCGCCGAGGCCCCGGGCAGCTCCGGGCGGCCCTTGGTGAACAGCCAGGTGGTGAACAGGGCGTCGAGGTCCTTGCCGGAGATCTGCTCGGCGAGGGCCTGGAACTGCTCGATCGTGCCGTTGCCGTGGCGGTGGGCGGCGGTCCACGCCGGCAGGATGCGGAAGAACGCCTCGTCGCCGACGGCCAACCGGAGCTGGTGCAGGGTCATCGCGCCCCGGTCGTAGACCGCGTCGTCGAAGACGTCGTCCGGGCCCGGGTCGCCGGGCAGGACCTGCCAGAACTGGTCGTCGGCGGGATAGCTGGCGTAGGTGAAGTCGAACACCTCCTGCGCCGTGCCCTCGCCCTGCTCCTCCGACCAGAGCCACTCGGCGTAGCTGGCGAAGCCCTCGTTGAGCCAGATGTCGCTCCAGTCCGTGACCGAGACCGAGTTGCCGAACCACTGGTGGGCGTTCTCGTGCACGACCACGTAGGTGTTCGACCCGCGGCGCCAGAAGCCCGGCCCGTACACCGAGCGGGTCTGCGTCTCCAGGGCGAAGCCGATGCCGTCGATTGGGCCGGCGACGCCGCCCTGCGCCTCGAATGGGTACGGCCCGAAGATCCCGCTCCCCCAGTCGACGATCTCGGCGGTGCGTTCGATGCTGGCCCGCGCGGCCGGCCGGAGCGTGCCCAGCGTGGTGCTGTACGCGTTGACGACCGGCTGCCCGCTCGGCGCGGTGTCGGTGACGATGTCGTACTGGCCAATGGCGAGGAACGCCAGGTACGTCGCGCCCGGGATGGCGCTGCGCCAGCCCCAGCGCGTCCGGTTGCCGGACTCGGCCAGCGGGGGCCGGGGCTGCACTCCGTTGCTGATCACCTCTACGCCGGTCGGCACCGACACCGAGACGTCCCAGGTGGCCTTGTCGAGCGGGTGGTCGTTGCTCGGGTACCACCACCAGGCCGACTCGGGCTCGTTGACGGCGAGCGCCCCGTCGGCCGTCCTGGTCCAGCTGGTGTAGCCGTTGACGCGCGTCTGCGACGGCACGCCGGCGTACGTGACCACGATGGTGAGGGACTGGCCGGCGACGATCGGGCGGGGCGCGGTGATCGCCAGCTCGTGGACGCCCTCCCGGGCGAACGCGGCCGTCCAGCCGTTGACCTTCACCGACTGGACGCCGAGCAGGAAGTCCAGGTTGAACCGGGACAGGTCCTGGGTGGCCCGGGCGAGGATTGTCGTGGTGCCGGAGAGCTGGTCGGTGGCGGGCTCGTAGCGCAGCCGGATGTCGTAGTGGTCGACGTCGTACCCGCCGTTGCCGTAGTCGGGGAAGTAGCTGTCGCCCAGGCCGGGACTGCCGGGGCCGGGCGCGGCCGGGGCAACGACCGGCCGGCCCCAGCCCGATCGGGCGGCGGCGTGGCCGGGTGCGCCGGCCGCGACCGCGCCGGCGGTGGTGACGGTCAGGGCGGCGATGGCCGCCGTGAGAACGCGTCGCACGTGGTGGACTCCCTCCGTTGGGGTGTACGCCGGCCAACCTATTCGACGGATGTAAACGGGCGTGTCCCGCGTGGGCGGTTCGCAGCCTATTCCTTTGAGGTAAATGTTTCGATATTATTACCGCTCAGTAACAACCACCCCCTGGGCCACGCGCGCGGTTCCGAGGATCTCACCACCCCTGCCCCCGCGGAGGTTCCTCATGTCCCACCGCCCGCTGGCCCGCGCCCTGACCGCGCTGGCCGCCCTGCTCGCCGCGACCCTCGGCGCGGCGGCCGTCCCCGGCGCCGCCCACGCCACCCCCGCGATCAACTACGTGGCGCTGGGCGACTCGTACTCCTCGGGCGTCGGCGCCGGGCCGTACGACCAGTCCACCTGCCTGCGCAGCGAGAAGTCGTACGCCCCGCTCTGGGCCGCCGCCCACCAGGTCGCCAGCTTCACGTTCCCCGCCTGCAGCGGCGCGGTCACCGC
The DNA here is from genome assembly GCF_004348615.1 of Micromonospora sp. KC207. Taxonomy (NCBI): domain Bacteria; kingdom Bacillati; phylum Actinomycetota; class Actinomycetes; order Micromonosporales; family Micromonosporaceae; genus Micromonospora; species Micromonospora sp. KC207. The sequence continues at coordinate 4,773 of NZ_SMKJ01000317.1, read as the reverse complement.
CGACGTGATCAACAAGCAGGTGAGCGCGCTGAGCGCCAGCACCACCCTGGTCACCATCACCATCGGCGGCAACGACGCCGGCTTCGTCGACGTCATCACCAGCTGCCGGTTCGGCACCACCAGCAACTGCGAGGACGCGGTGGACGAGGCGAAGGCGTTCGCCACCACGGAGCTGCCCGGCCGGCTCGACCGCACCTACGCCACCATCCGCGAGAAGGCCCCGAACGCCCGGCTCGTCGTGCTCGGCTACCCGCGCCTGTTCGAGACGACCTCCTGCGGCGCGCTGGCGATGAGCACCTACAAACGGACCATCATCAACGAGGCCGCCGACCTGCTCGCCTCGATCACCGCCGGCCGGGCCACCGCCGCCGGGGCCACCTTCGCCGACACCCGCCCGTACTTCGCCGGGCACGGCATCTGCGCCGCCGTGCCGTGGATCCGCAACGTCACCGGCGTCATCGAGGCGTACCACCCGAGCGTCGACGGCTACCGCCTGGGCTACCTGCCGGCGCTGAACGCCGTCACCGGCTGACCCCGCGCCACCGGAGACGGCCGGCGATCCACCCTGGCCGCCGGCCGTCTCCGTCGGGAGGGCACCGTCGCGGCGGACTGTCCGTGGCCGCCACGCGTCCGTTAGGGTTCGCTGGACCAGACGGCCATCGCGCGTGGGGGGCAGCAGAGGGTGGGCAGGCTCGCGTCGGCGTTCGGTCAGGCGGTCGCCGCCCATCGGCAGGCCCGCGAGCGGCTCGACCGGGCCCGGCGGGCCCTCGGCGCGCCCGCCCCGGCCACACCGACCGCCGCCGACGTCGTCGCCCGGCTGGCCGCCGTCGGCGGGCGGCTCGCCGCCCCCGCCCCCGGCGTCACCGCGCTGACCGGCGCGCCCGCCCCGATCCGGGTCGGCGAGGCGACCACCCTGGACGGCGGCTTCCCCGTGCTCGTGCCGCTCGGCGGCGGCTGCCACCTGACCATCGACGCCGACGCCCGCGACCCGCGCGTCGGCGAGCTGTTGCGCGCGGTGGTGCTGCGGCTGCTCGCCACCGCACCGCCCGGCACGATTCGGGTCGCCGGGATCGACACGGTGGCCTTCGGGGCCACCTTCCTGCCGCTGCGCCCGCTGCTCGACGCCGGGGTGCTCGCCTCGCCCGCCACCACCGCCGCCGAGGTCGCCGCGCTGCTCGACGAGGCCGAACGCCATGCCCGGGCCGCCCGGGAAGCCGACCCGGCCGCCCGCGAGCTGCTGGTGCTGGTCGCCGCCGCCGCGCCCTCGCCCCGGGAACTGGCCCGGCTCGCCGCCCTCACCCACGCCGGAGCGTCCGCCGCGGTCTGTGTGCTGCTCGCCGGGCACCGGAGCGCCGCCGGGGCCGACGTGCCGCCGCCGGGCGCGGCCACCGCGCTGCGCCTGATGCAGCGGTACGCCCACGTCGGCGACCCGCCCGGGCACCCGTTCAGCGCCGACGGCTCCGGGTTGGCCGCGCCCGTCGTCCTCGACGGGGATCTGCCGCCGGCCACCGTTGCCGCCCTCGCCGCGCACCTCGCTCCGGCGGCCCGCCGCGACACCCCGCCCGCCTTCGCCGATCTGCTGCCGGCGCGCCGCTCGGCGGGATCGAGCGCGGCCGGACTGTCCACCGTGGTCGGCCGGGCCGGGCGGCAGCCGGTCACCATCGCCTTCGACGACGCCACCCCGCACTGGCTGGTCGCCGGCCGCACCGGCGCTGGCAAGACCGTGTTCCTGCTCGACGCCCTGTACGGGCTGGCCGCCCGGTACGCCCCCGACCAGCTCCAGCTCTGGCTGCTCGACTTCAAGGAGGGCGTCAGCTTCACCGAGTTCGTCCCCACCGAGCGGGACCCGTCGTGGCTGCCGCACGCCCGCGTCGTCGGCATCGAGAGCGACCGGGAGTACGGCCTGGCCGTGCTGCGGGAGCTGCGCCGGGAGCTGAACCGGCGGGCGAGCGTCCTCAAACGCCACGGCGTCACCAAGCTCGCCGACCTGCCCCGCGACGCGGCGGCACCCCGGATCGTCGCGGTCGTCGACGAGTTCCAGGTGCTGCTCGCCGGCACCGACGCCCTTGCGCGGGAGGCCGTCGACCTGCTGGAGGAGTTGGCCCGCAAGGGCCGCTCGTACGGGGTGCACCTGGTGCTGGCCAGCCAGTCCACGGCCGGCATCGAGTCGCTGTACGGCCGGGCCGAGGCGATCTTCGGGCAGTTCCCGCTGCGGGTGGCCCTGCCTGGCGGCGGGGGAGTGCTCGATGCCCTCAACACCGCCGCCGACGCGCTGCCGATCGGCACAGCCGTGCTCAACACCGCAGCCGGGGCGGCCGGGGCCGACACCGTGGTCCGCTTCCCCGACGCGTACGCCGCCCGCGAGGACCTCGCCCGGCTGCGCCACGAGCTGTGGCGCGACCGGCCGGCCGGGTCCACCGGACCCACCGTCTTCCGGGGGTACGAGCCCGCGCGGCTGGACGACGACCCCGCCTTCGCCGCCCTGTGCCCCGGTGCCGGGCCCCCGGTCGCCCTGGTGGGCCGGGCGGTCGACGTGGCCGGCAGCACCGCGTCGTTCACCCTCGATGCCACCCCGGGCCGGCACCTGGCCGTGGTCGGCACCTCGACCGTCGGCGCGGAGGTGCTGCGCGCCGCCGCGCTCGGCCTCGCCCGCCAGCACGCCTCCGGCGGGGCCCGGTTCCTGCTCGCTCCGCTGGTCGCGGCCGTCGCCCCGGTGGCCGACGCCACCGCCGCCGCGCTCGCCGCCGCCGGCCACCCGGTCGAGCGGCTCGACCCGGCCGGCCTGCGGGACCGGATCGCCGCCCTCGCCGCCGCCCCGAGCGGCGCCGCCGTTCCGCCAGGCGTGGGTCAGCCCGCCGACCAGCCCGGTGCCGGCCGCACCTACCTGGTGCTCTTCGGCGCTGACGCGGCATCGGCCGCCCTCGCCGGCACCGACCCGACCACGTTCCGCTCCGGCCTGGACGACCTGCGCGCACTGCTCCGCGAGGGCCCGGGACGCGGGGTGCACGTGCTGGGCTGGTGGCGCGGGCTGCGCCGGCTCGCCGACGACCTCGGCGGGGCGCACCACCGCGACGATGTCGCCTGCCTGGTCGCGTTGAACGTCCCCGGCACGGAGCTGGGGCTGCACCTGGGCGAGCACGACCTCGCCTACACCCCGCGCGCCGACCGGGCGCTGCTGGTGGACCGGCACGACCAGCGCACCCGGCTGATCGTGCCGTTCACCGGGCCGGGGCACGAACGGGACGAGGAGCGCTGAGCGGTGGCCACCTTCGCCGAGTACGCCGTCCTGGCCCGGCAGCTCGCCGACCAGCGCCGGGAGACCGACCGGGACGCCGCCGCCGAGGATCGCCGTCGCCGCGCCCTGCACGGGACGTTCGACCAGCTCACCCGGCGACTCGACGCCCAGGCCCACCGCCTCGACCAGCTCGGCCGCGCCGTCGGCGTCACCGCCGACCCGGCACCCGCCGGAGGCGACCGCCCCGCGCCAACCGCCGCCGCCGCGCCGGGGCGGCCGGGTGTCGGGGCGTACCCCCCGGGTGGAACGACCGGCGCGGCGGTGGCGCTGCCGGTGGTGGCCGGGGTGCCCGCGCCCCGCGCAGGGGGCGTCGACCCGGGCGCGGAGCTGGCCGAGGCCCGGCGGCTCGCCGACGAGGCCGACCGGCTCGTCGCCGTCACGGAGGCCGTCGGCCGGCGACCGCCGCTGCTGCCGGCCTGGTCGCCGCTGGCCCGGGCCCTGGCCGTGTACGCGGCGTGCGCGGCGGCCGGCGTCGTGCTGGCGCTGGTGCTGCTCAGCGTCGCCGGAGTCGTGGCCAGCGCCGGGGCCCTCTACGTGGCGACCTGCGGGGCACTGCCCGTGTTCTGCTTCGTCGCCGGGTACCTGGTGCTCGGCCGGTGGGGGCGGCCCGTGCTGGGCGCGGACCCGCCGCCGTCGCGGTTCGTGCCGCTCGGCTTCGTGACCTGCGTGCTGCTCATGCCGCTGGCCTACTGCGGCTACCTGGTGCTGTTCCGCCTGCTGCGCTGAGGTCTAGCCGTCCAGGACCGAGGTCACCCTTCCAGGGCGAGGCGGGCGACCTCGGCGGCGCACCCCCAGGACAGGGTGACCCCGGCGCCGCCGTGCCCGTACGCGTGCACCAGCCGGCCTCCGGCCGGACCCGCCGGTTCCGCCGCCACCCGGGGCCCGCCGTGCCGGGCCGGGCGCAGCCCGATCCGCTCGCCCAGCACCGGCGCGTCGGCCAGCTCCGGCACCAGGGTCACGCACCGCCGCCGGATCGCCGCCGCCGTCTGCGGGTCGGGCCCGGTGTCCCACACCCCCGGCTGGTACGTGCCGCCGAGCACCACGTCGTGCCGGCGCGGGTGCACGTAGGTGATCCCGGCCGGGTCGTCCTCGTCCCGGACCGACGTGGTCAGGCCCGGGTTCGCCACCAGCACCAGGTGCCCGCGCACCGGGTGTACGGCCGGGTCGGCGGCGAGCCGGCCGGCGGCCAGGCCGGTCGCGTTGACCACTGTCGGGGCGGTGTCGAACGCCTCGGCGAGGTGCCGCAACCGGCGGCGCAGGACCCGCCCTCCGCCGGCCTCGACCCGCTCGGCCAGCCACCCCAGGTACGGCGTCATCTCGACCGTCGGGGCGGTGAACCGCAGCGTCGCCGTGTACGGCGGGGCGGCCGGCTCGGCCACCAGGTCCCCCGTGGCCGCCGCCCACCAGGGCGGGCCGCCGTAGCGGTGGCGCAGCAGCATCCGCGTCGGCCGGGCCACCACCCCCGGCACGCCCGCCCC